>NZ_JBEKYX010000040.1:0-33656 GCF_049510455.1 Occallatibacter sp.
CCTGAAACCGCACCGTCAGCCACATCGCTACCGTAATGCAGAACAGCGTCAGCGACTCCGTCAACGGCGACGCGGCATAGCTCGCAGTAAACGGACACAGCGCCGCAATCCACAGCGTCACATAAAAAGCGCGCGACCTCGCCGCATCCGTCCACCCAGCCGGACAAATCCTCCGCGCCGTCAGCGCCAGCATCACGCAGCCTGCCAGCTCGCAGAAGATCTGCACCACCACCGCCGGAAAAAACTTGTCCACGCCAAAGAACCGGAAGCAAGCAGCCAGAAACAGCGGATACCCCGGCAAGCGAATCAGCGTAGGATGCAACACGCCGCTGCCATCTGCAATGGAGTATTGCCCGTGTAGCAGAATATTCTTAGCCAGGTTGGCATAGAGATGCCCATCCACGGTCACCTCAAAGAACTGCGCCACAAACCAGAAGCGTAACCCAGCGCCGGCAGCCAGCGCAGCCGCAATCCACATGGCCGCACGCGGCCTCACGCGGCCAGACCGCCCCTCTGTCGTGCCCTGGCCTGTTTGACTCCCGGAAGCAGCTTTCATACGATTTCTACTGATAGTGTATTAGCTTAGAACCTTTATCGAGATAGCGCCGCAGCGGAACCGGAAACAGGCCCCTTAAATGCCCGAGAAGCAGATTTTTTACGATCCACAACGCAAGCGCTGGAAGCGCCTGCGCCGCATTCTCGACGCCAGCGCCGTCGCCGTCACAATCATTGTGGCCGGAGTGATCTTCAACACCCTCCGTGTTCAGACGCTGCCGGAGCTTTTTTTTCCCAATCAGAAGCACAACTACAAGGCGCTCAGCGACCGGACTCCACTGTTGAGGGGCACACGTTCTGGCCAGCCCAACCGCCGCAAATCCACAAAAAAACCATCGCAGATCACGCTCAACAACGGCGAAGGCCTGCGTGCCGCTTACTACGTCCCCGACGACGCCACCAGCTACTCGTCTTTCAAGCAGCATATTCACCAGATCGATATGCTCTTTCCGGAGTGGCTGCACGTCAACGCGCCCGATCCCGTGCTTTACGCTGTTGGCACGGATGCCCGCGAATATCGCGTCATCGATGGCAACACTGTCCACGATCCTGACGATCTGGACAAGATCAAGCGCGTCATTCAGGCAGCGCGCGAAGACACCGAAGTCTTCCCGCATATCAATAACTTCAACGAGCAGACCCAGCAATGGGATCCATCCATCGGTGACATGCTGGCCGATCCAGCCAAGCGCGCCGCACTGCGCCAGCAGCTTGTTCGGTTTTTTACCGCACTGCCCACCTATCACGGTCTCTCGCTGGACTTTGAAAACCTGAATGAGCCCGCGGTTCCGGCTTACATGACCTTCGTGCAGGAGCTTTACCGCGATCTGCACTCGCGCAACCTTCGCCTTTACGTCAATGCGCCGGTCTCACTCCAGGATCGGTTCTTCAAGCAGCTCGCCGCCAACTCCGACGGCATCATCCTGATGAATTACGACCAGCACGAGCTCGAGAGCGAGCCCGGCCCCATCGCTGCGCAAGACTGGTTCATCGCCAATCTCCGGCACGTACTTACTGTCGTCCCCAAAGAAAAGGTCATCTGCGCCATCGGCAACTACGGATACGACTGGTCCCTGTCCATTCCGGCCGCCGCAAAAAAAGGAAGTAAACCCGCCAAGCCCAAGGTCCTTGCCACGGATGATCTCTTGGACTCTGAGGTCTGGCAGCGCGCCTCCGATGCGAACGTCGATCTCGATCTCGACTACGACACCCTCAATCCCCACTTTGAATACATTGACCAGGACAGCAACGTCCGCCACGTCGTCTGGTTTCTCGATGGCGTAACCGTCCTCAATGAGATGCGTGGCGCGCGTCAGCTAGGCCTGCAGACCTTCGCCCTTTGGCGGCTCGGCGCAGAAGACAGCACCCTGTGGAACATCTGGGACAAGCCCAGCAATCCGGACTCGCTCAACGCGCTCAACACCGTCCCGCCCGGCCACGATGTCGATACCGAAGGCGACGGCGAGATCATCCACGTCACCGGCCTGCCCAAAGCCGGCAAACGCACCGTCGAGATCGATACCGACGAGCCCGACCCACGCAAAAAACTCCTCGTCGATGAGCACATGGATGTCTACCCCACTCAATACACCATCCGCCAGTACGGCTACCATCCCAATCAGGTAGCCATCTCCTTTGACGATGGACCCGATCCCAAGTGGACTCCCCGCATCCTCGACGTTCTCAAAAGCAAAGGCGTCCACGGCACCTTCATGCTCATCGGGGAAGAAGCCCAGCAGAACATGGGCGTCATGCAGCGCATCGTGGATGAAGGCAACGAGATAGGCAACCATACCTTCACGCATCCAGACATCAGCGAAATCTCTCAACGCCAGCTCGATCTTGAAGTCAGGCTCACCAACCGCCTCTTTGCCGCGCGGCTGGGCATACAGCCGCTTTACTTCCGTCCGCCCTATGACATTGATGAAGAGCCGGAGACCGACGATCAGGCCGCGCCCGTAGTACACATTCAGCAACTGGGCCTCACCGTCGTCGGCAACAAAATCGACACCAATGACTGGGATGAACGCATCCGCAAAACGCCGGCGGAGATCGCCCAGTCCGTGCTCGATCAGTTGAATCGCATGAAGGTCAAGCCGCAGTTCCGCGGCTCCATCATCCTCATGCACGACGGCGGCGGCGACCGCTCCGTAACAGTGGCCGCGCTGCCAGTGATGATTGACACCCTGCGCGCCCACGGCTATCAAATCGTGAATGTATCTGCGCTCATGGGCAAAACCACGGCGGAAGTCATGCCGCGGCTCACCTTCTGGCAGCGCGCCGGCACCTTGCCTGACCTTGCAGCCTTCACAACCCTCTCCGCCATCGCCAACTTCATTGTCCTGGTCTTCTTCCTCGGCGACATTCTCATGAGCGGCCGTCTCATCCTCGTCGGCCTCTTCGCCATCATTGACCGCCTCCGCCGCCCGCATAAAAAAGCCTCCGCAGGCTTCAACCCCCGCGTCGCCGTTCTCATCCCCTCTTATAACGAGGAGAAGGTCGTCGTTCGCACCATCCGCTCCGTGCTCAACTCGGATTATGCCAACCTGCGCGTCATCGTCATCGATGACGGTTCAAAGGACCGCACCTCTGACGTAGCCCGCGAAGCCTATGCAGTCGAAATCGCCGCGGGCCACGTCACCGTCCTCGAAAAACCCAACGGAGGCAAAGCCGCCGCGCTCAATTTCGCGCTCAACTTCGTCGATGAAGAGTTCTACGTCGGCATTGACGCCGATACCGTCATCGCAGCCGACGCCGTCAGCAAGCTCATCCCCCACTTTGAAGATCCCCGCATCGGCGCCGTCGCCGGCAACGCCAAGGTCGGCAACCGCGTCAACCTCTGGACCCGCTGGCAGGCTCTCGAATACATCACCAGCCAGAACTTTGAGCGCCGCGCGCTCGATCTCTTCCACGTCGTCACCGTCGTACCCGGAGCCATCGGCGCATGGCGTACTGAAGCGGTCAAAAAAGCCGGAGGCTACCCGGAAAACACCGTCGCGGAAGACGCCGACCTCACCATGAGCCTCCTCGAACAGGGCCTCCGCGTCGATTACGAAGACCGCGCGCTCGCCTTCACTGAAGCTCCCATCAACGCCAAGGGTCTCATGCGCCAACGCTTCCGCTGGTCCTTCGGAACACTCCAGGCCGTATGGAAGCACCGCGCCGCCTTCACCAAAAACGCCGCGATGGGCTTCTTCGCCCTGCCCAATATCCTCATCTTCCAGATGCTGCTGCCGTTGGTCTCGCCCTTCATTGACATCATGTTCGTCTATGGCATCTTCCATTACTTCATTGACCGCCATTACCACCCGGAAGCCGCCTCCTCCGCCAATTTCATGAAGCTCCTTACCTACTTCGCGGCCTTCCTCATGATCGACTTCATCACCTCCGCCGTCGCCTTCAGCCTCGAACGCCGTCACCCCGCCAACAAAGGCGACGGATGGCTGCTCTTCCACATCTGGCTGCAGCGCTTCAGCTACCGTCAGCTCTTCTCCGTCGTGCTGTTCAAGACCCTGTGGCGCGCAATTGACGGCAAGCCCTTCAACTGGGACAAACTCGAACGCACCGCCAAAATGAGCAAACAAACCGAAGCGCTGACCGAAACACGCTGATCTTGACGCAACTACGGCTTAGCCGTACCATTCAGACATGCGCTACGAGTGGGACTCGCAGAAAGATGTCCTGAATCAGCGCAAACATGGATTGCGACTTAAGGACGGCATTCCCGCGCTTGAAGATCTTCGAGGAATTAGTTCTCCTGATGATCGATTCGACTACAGTGAAGAGCGAATGATTACTCTCGGTCTCGGTAAGGAGGACGTCTTGGCGGTCGTTTCGGTTGAAAGAATCTGTTCCGCTGACGGTGAAGAAATAATCCGTATCATCTCCGTCAGAAAGGCGGTGAAACATGAGCAGGAAGCCTATTATTTCGGTCGAGCATAACCCCGGCGATCCGCCAATCGAAACGGATACCGATTGGGACTATGTTCACTCATTCACGGATGAGCAGATCGCTGCCGCGGTCGCAGACGATCCAGACGCCGCCCCTATCAATTTTTTTGAAAAGCCGGGCTTTATTCCCATCGTGAACGTCCTCAGGCTCCGCACGAAGCTCGGTATGACGCAAGAGGAGTTCGCTGCGCTCTATAGCATCCCCATCGGGACACTGCGCGATTGGGAACAGCGCCGCAAGAGACCGGACGCTACAGCGCGAGCGTATCTGAAGATCATCGAGCGCGACCCTGAAGCAGTGGCAAAGCTGCTCGGCAGCGCTGCATGAGAAGACAAACGGCGAATGAGCTTCCACTCTCATCCACCCAGCCTGATGAAAAACCCCATCTTCGCTTTTCCGGAGGGAGCGTGAGGCTTCAGCCTCACGAATAAGGCCAATGTATTCAAGAGGGGCTTTAGCCCCGGGCCCTTCCTGAAAACCGGCAGGTGGCCCACCCATAGTTTTTTAGTTTTTCATCGTTAGAGCATCTCTCCCGAAGGTATAAAGTTCGGAGATACAGGCTCAGTTTGAATTGTTTTGTAACAGGGCACGACTTGAGTCGTGCCGAAAATACGGCTGATAAGGTCTCTGGGCTTTAGCCTTGTCCCTCGTACATTACTTTCGTGCAAAACCTCCTTCAGATAATTTGCATGCAATTACGCCCTTTTGTGCCATGCTCATAATGAGCAACAAGAAAAGCGGCCCGATTCCATTACAGAATCAGGCCGCTTCGTTTTGCACAAACCATCCGCCTTCTTTTTTAGAAAACCCGTAATCTCTTTAAATCAACAAAAAGCGCAGAAAAAGCGAACAAAACTGTTGCAGTTGAAAACACCCGTCAACTTGTTTCCCGTCAATGACCTGCGCGGCTTGTGCGCAAATTGTTTTATTTTTTTGGTAACCATCTTCTGTTATTTAAATGGTAAACACCGTGGTGCTCAAGTCAACCGCAGTCTGAACTCCGTTCAACCCTTAGTGGTGATGGCCACCGCCGCCGCCATGCCCGCTTGAGTGGCTTTCCTTCGGAGCCTTGTAAGACTGCATCTTCGCCATCTTGGGCTCCTTGTACTTCGGCTCCTTGAACGATTGGCCCTTCGGTTCCTTATAACCGCCGCCGCCAAAGCCGCCGCTCGCGCGCCCGCCGCCGTACGCTTGCGCCCCACCACGGTCCTGCCCAAAGCTAGGCGTTCGCGCATAAGCCATATTCCCCGGCCTGCTCGTATTCCCGTAGCCGCCCATATATCCATTCGGCGAGGCCGCACGCGTACCCTGCGGAGCCAAAGCCCGCGGCGCATAGCCGCTGCTCACAGACCCTCTATTCCATGTATCCGGACGCGCAGTCTGCGGCGCGCGATTGAACGCCGGCTGTTGCGAGAATGCCGGCTGCTGCGGCCTGTTGTTGTTCATCCATCCCTGCGGACGAACAGTATTGCCGCCAAACCTGTCGCCGCCAACGCCAGCGCCGCCATGCACCGCAATCGCCTGGTGGTTATACCCTCCGCCAAACCCGGCCCGCTGCGACTGATACGACGCCGGATAAGCTCGCGCCATATATCTCGGTCCGCCGTGCGGCATTCCCCAGTCGCGCACTGACGCGCTATGCGTGTAGTAATCCGAGTGATGGAAGGTCAGCGCATTGAATAGCCAGTCCAGACCCCAGGCAGCCAGCCCAAAGGGAGTATGGTTAAACGCGCCCAGCGCAAAGCTTGCCAGAAACTGCAACCCGCCGCCGCCATAGCCACCACCGCCGCCATACCCGCCATGGCCCCATCCACCTGCAAACGCGCCCGCCAGGGTCCTCAAAATCCCCGTAAAGGAGAAGCCCGGATACGCCTGCACCGGCGCGCCGTAGACAGTCCAGGGGTTATACGTCGGCACATACACCACGTCGGGATTCACCGGCTGCAGCGCAATGTACCCCGGATTCTGCACCACCTGCATCTGCGGAGTGCTCGTCAGCGTTCCAGCCTGCTGTGCCCGCATCCGCATCACCTGCACCGTCTGCAATACATCCTGCGGCTGGTTGTAATAAGCATTCCCCAGCGCCGTGGACCACTGCAGGTTTCCAGCCAGCATATCCAGCACCTGCGGATACGCCGTCAACGCCTTGATACTCGGGTCCCACGTCGTCTGCGCGCTCGCCCCCGCAGCCACCTGGTCCGGGCTGGAGTATCCCATCGTGCGCACCCACTGATCAGCCGCCGCCAGTTGCGCCGGATACGTCGCCCCAGCCAGAATCTGCGCCACCAGCGCATCCGGATAGAGCGCAATCGGAGCCACAAGCTGCTCCAACTGGTCCGGACTCATCGCCTGTGCCGAAGCACCCTGCGGATCATAGCCTTGCTGCTGCTGAGGCACATACCCCTGCTGGTCGGCATAATTCTGCGGCTGAGGATACTGGGGCTGCGGATACTGCTGCTGAGGATACTGGGACTGGGGATATTGCGGCTGCTGGTACTGAGGCTGCTGCGGGTATTGCGGCTGAGCATAACCGCCGCCTTGCGGCGGATACCCCTGCGCCATCAGCGGACCAGCCGCCAGAGAGACCAAGGCAACAACCAGAACGCCGCCAGACAGGCGCATCTTCGGGAAAAGGGAACTCATGCTTCCTCCAGGCAGCGCAGCTATGCCGCTCACTACCCTCCCTCGCCCGTCCGCATCTTGGCGGATCAAACAGGGCTCAATTCAATCTTGGGGACGCAGCGGTGACAAACTAACGTCCCCTTCATCCACGGGCAGTTTCGCCGCATAGATGAATGCAATGTCAATCCAGACCCTATCGCGCCCGATTAGTTTCGTTCAGGGAAGAAAATCGCGGAGATTCAGCCCTGGACACCGCGCTCCGCAGCCGGTTTACAGTCTTTTCACAGCCAGTCCATTGTCCCCGCTCCAGGCATTTCGGACTACAATCAAGAAGCTATGGCTACCGTAACTCTCTCCACCACAATTCAGCCGCGTTCGCCCCAGGGCGACTTCCGCAATGAGCCTTTCGTCGACTTCAAAACCCCTGACAACGCCCGCGCCATGCGCGCCGCGCTCGATCGTGTGGCCCTCCAGCTTGGCCGCGAGTACGACCTCGTCATCGGCGGCGAACACCTCAGCACCTCAGGCAAAATCGAGTCGCTCAATCCCGCCAGGCCCGCGCAGATCGTCGGCATTCACCAGAAGGCCGGCCTCGAACACGCCGAGCAGGCCATGACCGCCGCGCTCGCCGCCTACGAAACCTGGAGCCGCACCACGGTCGAAGAGCGCGCCTCGCTGCTCCTCAACGCCGCCGCAATCATCCGCCAGCGCAACTTCGAATTCTGCGCCTGGCTCACCTACGAGGTCGGCAAAAATTGGGCCGAAGCCGACGCCGACGTAGGCGAAACCATTGATTTTCTTGAGTTCTACGCCCGTGAAGCCCTTCGCCTCGCGCAGGCCACCACGCCCATCCAGTATCCCGGTGAGCGCAACCAGCTCCTCTACATTCCCCTCGGCGTCGGCGCAGTCATTCCGCCGTGGAACTTCCCCTTCGCCATCATGGCCGGCATGACAGCAGCCGCCATCGTCGCCGGCAACACAGTCATTCTCAAGCCATCCAGCGACTCGCCAACCATCGCCGCCAGGTTCTTTGAGGTTCTCGAAGAGGCCGGCCTGCCGCCCGGCGTCGTCAACTTCTGCCCCGGCTCCGGCGCCACCTTCGGCAACGCCATCGTGCAGCACCCCAAAACCCGCTTCATCGCCTTCACCGGCTCCAAGCCCGTCGGCCTCGACATTCACGAGCGCGCCGCCAAAGCTCAGCCCGGCCAGATCTGGATCAAGCGCACCATCCTCGAAATGGGCGGCAAGGATTCCATCCTCGTCTGCGCCGACGCCGAACTCGACGCAGCCGTCGATGGCGTCGTCGCCTCGGCCTTCGGCTTCAGCGGCCAAAAGTGCTCCGCCTGCTCCCGCGCCATCGTGGAAGCGCCCATCTACGACGTCTTCGTTGAGCGCGTCCGCGAGAAGGTCGCAAAGCTCACCATCGGCAACCCGGCAGAAAACCCCAACATGGGTCCCGTAGTCAACAAGGCCGCGTATGAATCGATTCTCGACTACATTGAGCAGGGCAAGCAGGAAGGACGCCTCGTCTCCGGCGGTCACGCCGTCGAAACTCCCGAGGGCGGCTATTTCATCGAGCCGACAGTCTTCTCCGATATCCAGCCCAACGCAGTGCTTTCACAGGAAGAAATCTTCGGACCCGTCCTCGCCATCATCAAGGTAAACAGCTTTGAAGAAGGCCTGGCCGTCGCCAATAACACCGAGTACGGCCTCACCGGCGCGCTCTACACCGGCGACAAAGCCCGCCTCGACATCGCTCGCCGTGAATTTCACGTCGGCAATCTCTACTTCAACCGCAAGTGTACCGGTGCAATGGTCGGCGCGCACCCCTTCGGTGGCTTCAACATGAGCGGAACCGACTCCAAAGCTGGCGGCCCGGACTACCTTTATCTCTTCACCCAGGCCAAGTCCGTAGCAGATCGCATCTAAAAATAAAACAGCGCGCCTTCCGGCGCGCTGTTTTATTCCCTTTTCCCTCTTTTACGCCACCGCCGAAGACTGCTGCTCCTCTGCTTCTGCTTCCAGTTTGCTGCCCACCTCGGCCGCGGCCTGCGCCAGCACCCGATGGTGAATCGTAAACAGCGCCAGCTCCAGCCGGTCGCTTACGCCTGTCTTGTCGTAAATCGATCGCAGATAATTCTTGATCACCTGCTCGGTAGTCTTCAGCCGCATGGCAATCTCGCGGTTCTTGCACCCCTGTACGATCAGCGCGACAATCCGCATCTCCTTCAACGTGAGCCGGTCGCGTACCCGCCGTCCCACCGCGTCCTCATCATGCGCCTCAGTAACCACAAGCTGCGGAGGAATCCAGGTATTGCCCGCCGCCACGCGCCGCACGCAATCCACCAGCGCATGTCCTGTCACTGAACGGAAGACCACGCCCTTGAATCCCTGCTGCATGTACTGCGAGGCAGTCTCATTGTTCTCCGCAATCACCACTCCGCGGCTGCCCGCTTCCTCCAGCGCTCTCCTCAGTTGCGGCATCTCAGGTTTAAGCGATGCTGAAAACAGAACCACCGAACCCGGAAATGTCGCAATCGCATGAAGCAGCCGGTCCATGTCGGAGCATTGCGCGATGATGCGCAGATCCTCGTCCATGGCAAGAACCTTGGCCGTGCCCGCTCGAAATATCGCCTGTGAATCCGCAAGTATGATCTTGGTCATGACGTGTGTCTCATTCCACGTGCCTGGGGTATGCGCTCACGGGGCATGCTTTCGGCATACTCATCGCGTCCCCTCGCGCATCTGACTGCCTGAAATGGTCCAATTGCGGCCCACCAGTTGCTGACAGCGGATGCGCCCCCTATTGCACTTTGTATCGACTGTCACACAGAAATCTCTGCCTTGCGTCGAATTGATACACATCGAGCGGCGAAGTAACCCCCTCCTCCGCCCCGTACCATTGATAACGCTCCGGTCCAAGTTTCTATTTGGAAGATACCAAGGAACACTGCCCTGAGCCAACCAAAAATCGTTATCACGTCTTTCATCCGCCAGCATGTACCCCTCTGAGCCGCCCATGCGCCCTGTACACTGTTGTGCATGGCACGCCCAATACTCCTTGCTGTAGACGACGACGTACATGTGCTTGAAGCCGTTGTCCAGGATCTCCGCCGTCAATACGGCAACGAGTATCGGATCATGCGCGCAGCCAGCGGACAGGCAGCGCTGGATACTCTGGCACAGGTCAAGGCCAAAGAGGAACCCCTCGCTCTCATCGTCAGCGATCAGCGCATGCCCGGCATGACCGGCGTTGAGTTCCTTGAGCGCGCCCGGCTCATCTATCCCGACGCCCGCCGCGTCCTGCTCACCGCCTACGCCGATACTGAGGCCGCCATCCAGGCCATCAACACCGCGCGCATTCATTACTACCTCACCAAGCCCTGGGATCCGCCCGAGGAAAAGCTCTACCCGGTTCTCAGCGACCTGCTCGACGATTGGAAAGCCGGCTACCGTCCGCGTTTTGAAGGCCTCCGCGTCATCGGCCATCGCTGGAGCCCGCGCGGCCACCAGATGCGCTCTTTCCTCACCTCGAACCACGTCCCCTATCGCTGGCTGGACGTAGCCAGTGACGAAGCAACCACATTTCTTAAAGAACGCGGCGTCGATTCCACATCCCTCACCTCCGATCAGCTTCCGGTCGTCCTCTTTTCCGACGGCAGCGCTGTCATGGCTCCTACTGCTGAAGCGCTGGCAGAGCGTGTCGGGCTCCGCGTCCAGGCCAGCCAGGAGTTCTATGATCTTGTCGTCGTCGGTGCTGGCCCCGCCGGCCTGGCCGCGGCGGTGTATGGCGCCAGTGAGGGCCTCCGCACCCTCGTCATTGAGCCGCAGGCTCCGGGCGGCCAGGCCGGAACAACTTCCAGGATCGAAAATTACCTCGGCTTTCCTGCCGGCATCACCGGAGCCGATATGGGCCGCCGCGCGCTCATCCAGGCCACGCGCTTCGGCGCCGAATTCGTCACCCAGAGTGCCATCGGGCTGCGCATTGAGGGACAGTACCGCACAATCCAGATGGCCGATGGACGCTCCGTCTCCACCCATGTCGTCTTGCTCGCCCCCGGCGTTCAATACCGCCGCCTCGATATACCCGGCTGCGACAATCTCACCGGCTGCGGAATTTACTATGGCGCGGCACTGGTAGAAGCGGCTTCCTGCAAGGGCGAGGATATCTATCTTGTCGGCGGAGCCAACTCTGCGGGACAGGCTGCGCTGCATTTCTCCCAGTATGCCAACCGGGTTACCATGCTCGTCCGCGGCCCCGGCCTCGGAGCCACCATGTCCCGCTACCTCATCGACGAAATCGAACGAACTCCCAACATCGTTCTCAAGCCGCATACGCAGGTCGTCGAGGTCACCGGCACAGACCATCTGGAACAGCTGCGCCTCAGTGGACCGGAAGGGGAAACTGTCGTTCCCGCCACCTCGCTCTTTGTCTTCATCGGCGCGGCGCCGCGCACCGAATGGCTGCCCAGCGCCGTCCACCGCGATGACAAAGGCTTCCTCCTCGCCGGACCCGACCTGCGCATCGATGGCAAGCTGCCGCCGGAGTGGAAGGAGGCGCGCGAGCCATTCCTGCTCGAATCCAGTGTTCCCGGCGTCTTCGTTGCCGGCGATGTCCGCCACGGCTCCGTCAAGCGCGTAGCCTCTGCGGTCGGAGAAGGCTCTATCGCCATCCAGTTTGTCCATCAATACCTGGCCGGCTTTTAAGCTGTGCCAACAAAGTCATTGGTCCTTCGGTTTCCGGGATCACATTTTTACGTTTTCGGTCGAAAAACTATGCGAAGCTCGTAAAAATGCCCCAAGAAACTGAATCATTTACGAGAAAGCGGAATCACTTTTAGATGGGGGATTGCGGGATAGCTCCGATGAGTGAAGGTAGCCAATCGATCCAGGCGGAACACGTCGCGTTAAGGGAGATCGCTCCCCGGATCGCCTGCATACCCGCTTTCGCGCAGTCCAGTCTCTGCACCACATTCGGAGACGATCGGATTGATCTCTTTCATGTTCCTGCTGGTACCGTGCTGGTCAAGTCCGGCGATTCGCAGATCTACTATCTGATTGTTCTTGAAGGCAAGCTCCGCGCCGACCGCCTTGAACAGGACGGCACTGTCACGGTGGTTGGCTTCATATCGTCGGGCGAGGGCTGCGGTGAAACAGCCCTCATGCAGGGCAAAGCTTATGCCACCTTTAACATCGTTGCTCACGAAGACTCCGTGGCCGTCCGCTTCACTCGCGAGCAGTTCTGGCAGCTTCTAGCCTGCTGCCCTGAGATCCGTTCTGTCGCTATCCGGGACATGAACAGCCGTCTGCAGGCCTACCAGGTAGAAGCTCTGCACCGCGAAAAGCTCGTCACCCTTGGCACACTTGCAGCCGGTCTCATGCATGAGCTCAACAATCCTGGCTCCGCTGCCAAGCGCGCCGCTGCCACGCTCCGTGAAAACCTCGTTCGACTCCAGGAGCTGAGCCTCCGCGCCTCCGAGCACCCCAAGACCCCCGAGCAGATCGGCTGCCTGAAATCCCTTCTCGAGCACGCCGTCAGGAGCTGCCGCCTGCAGGCCCTGAGCAGCATCGACCAATCTGAAGCAGAAGAAGCGCTCTCCGAGTGGCTGGCAGCTGCCAAGGTAGAAAACGCATACATCATCGGTCCCTCGCTCGTGGAAATGGGCTTTAATCCCGAGGAGTTAGCCTGCGCCCAGCAGGCATTCGACGCGCAAGCCTTCTCGAATGCGCTCAACTGGCTCGGCTCGCTCGTCTCCAGCTTCTCTCAGGTCTGCGCTATTGAAGAGAGCATCGGCCGCGTCACGGACCTCGTCATGGCCGTGAAGAAATTCGCATGGGACGACCGCGCTACTTCCCGTTCTCTCGATGTCCACGACAGCATCCAGTCCACGCTCACGATTCTCAGCCACAAGCTCCGCATCAAGCACATCAAGGTAGAAAAGCGCTTTGACGCCTCCCCGTCCATCATCGAAACCCGCGGCTCCGCGCTCAGCCAGGTCTGGACCAATCTCATCGACAACGCCGCTGACGCCTCGCCCATGAACGGCGCCATTGAAGTCTCCACGTGGACCGAGCCGGACTGGCTCGTTGTCTCCATCGGCGACCACGGCTCCGGCATCCCCAAAGACGTCATGCCCCATATCTTCGAAGCCTTCTTCACCACCAAGCCGCAGGGCTCCGGCACCGGCCTTGGTCTCGAAATCGTCCACCGCATCATTACACAGGTCTTCGGCGGACGCATCGATGTGGAATCCGGCCCCGGCAACACCTCCTTCGTTGTGCGCCTTCCTCGCCAGGCCGCTACCGCCGAAGCAGCCCAGCCAGTCCAAGTCGCAACAGCCTGAACACTCCTGCGATTTCAAAATTTCTACAGCCAGCGCTATAGAGTCTGTGCGAAAATTGCCTCGCAGAGCATGATCTGTAGAGGAGACTCCATGTCGCTAAAGGGAGCTCGTTGTTCCATCTTTGGTTTGGCGCTGCTGATTGCAATTTCATCGATGAACGCCCAGAGCTGGCATTTGGAAACTCCGTATAGCCCACGCAGTCCTGAGGTTGTGAACGATTCGCACAAGACGATAGAAGCTTACAGCTCTTTTCATCTGTGCCCTAACAAGGCATTTACACCCGGCAAGATTTGGCACGATCAAGATGCTCTGGATAGCTCGGGTATCACGACCGGCGATATGAAGGCTGCAGATGGAAAACAGATGCACTCGATCGGCATTGAGCCGGGCGGTCGATGGATTATGCCAGGCACGCCGGGGCAAATCGTCAATGAAAAGGAGATTTCGTGCGAATTGCAGGTGGACGCCATCCTCTTCACCGATGGTAGTTATGAAGGAGATGAGGCCTCAGTGCGCGCCCTTCAGGCACGCCGCGATGGCATCCGCGCAAGCGTTAACTATTGGTCTGAAAAATTCAACATAGAAAATCCCGACCCATCTGATTTCGCCACTCTGAGAAACCAGGCGAAGGACCGGCTCAAGCAGGAGCGCGATATTTTCGACAAATACCTCTATGCCGCCCTCAACTCCGAGACGCAACCCTTATCGATGCCATATTGGAACGGCAGAATACAAGTAGATCAAAACGTGGAACATTGGATTTCCGACAGCCTTAGCGGAGAAAAAGCGCTCAAGAATTACCAGCGCTCTGCCAGCGACATTGCGCGCTGGCAGAAAAAGATCGAAACCGACATCTCCATGCAGAACCTCAGCGCCGAGTTCCCGCCAGTCACAGAAGACTCCGTAAAACCGGAGAACCTTGCCGCACAAGAATGACACACTGCATGTACGCTTTTGCGGCACTCCCCAAGCTGCGAATAGAGAATACTTAAAGCCTTCTAAATCTCTTGTTTTTATCTAATAACCCTCGATCTCTCAGCCGTTCTTATCCTTGTTCCCGCCCTCCTGAAGTTACTTCCGGAACTGCCGATAGATGCGGAAAGGGCAAAGAGTCCGCATCACAGTGGAATCCGCATATCGCCGGATTATTCTGGGGCCGGATATCTGTCTGTCTGCGCTGCTTGGGAGGCAGTTATGTTCGCCATCGTCGGCATTGTGGTCGTATTCTGCGCCGTTCTCGGCGGATATCTCATGGAGAAGGGCCAGATCCTGGTCCTGCTTCAACCTGCGGAACTGCTCATCATCGCTGGATCCGCTGCCGGCACGGTTCTGGCCGGCAATCCCGTGCATATCCTCAAGGGAATTGTCGCCGGGCTCCTCAGCGTTCTCAAAGGCTCGGGCATGAGCGAGAAAACCTATCTCGCCACGCTCAAGATGATGTACCAGCTTCTCAACAAGGTCCGTAAAGAGGGCCTGCTCAGCATTGAAGCTGACATCGAAAAGCCCGAGGCCAGCGCCTTCTTCAAGTCCAATCCGGAGTTTCTGGCCGATCACCACGCCCGCGACTTCGTATGCGATACCCTCCGCGTCGGCCTGACCGGCGGAGTGGAAAGCTTCGACATGGACCAGATGCTCGAACTGGACATGGAAGTGCATCACAAAGAGGCGCAGTTGCCTGTAACCGCGCTTTCCACGGCCGCCGATTCCCTGCCCGGTCTCGGCATTGTGGCTGCCGTTCTCGGCGTTGTCATCACGATGGGATCGCTCGGTGGCCCCGCTGAAGAGGTGGGCAAAAAGGTCGCGGCCGCGCTCGTCGGCACATTTCTGGGCATTCTGCTCTGCTACGGCGTCTTCGGCCCTATCGCCGCTCACATGTCCAAGATCTCGGATGAGCATCACGCATACCTTCACGTGCTGCGTGTCCTTCTGATGGCCTTTATGAAAGGCTCAGCGCCGCTCATCGCCATAGAAATGGCTCGCCGAGCCATTCCTGCCCGCGTCCGCCCCAGCTTTGACGAGATGGAAAAACACTGTAAGGGACAGACCGCTAATAAGGCCATCGCTGCCTGACGCGCCTGAAGACTTAACGCGCCTGGAGAAAAATATGACACCCGTGCCACCCCCCACCCCACCCCGCACGCAACCCATCATCATCAAGCGCAAAGCGGCCCACCATGGACACCACGGTGGCGCATGGAAGGTGGCTTACGCGGACTTCGTGACCGCGATGATGAGCCTCTTCATCGTTCTCTGGCTCATGAGCCAGAGCTCCAAGGTCAAGGCGGCTGTCGCCGGCTACTTCAATGACCCTCGTGGCACGGCCAGCCAGCTCGGCACCACTATGAACGGAACCGGCATTCCCACACCCGTGCCAGCCACTGACCTTAACGCGCTCAAAGCTCGCCTGGAACAGGAGATCAAAGCCAGCAAGGACCTTCAAAAACTCTCCAAGCAGATTGAGATCACTATAACTTCGGAGGGACTACGGATCGAATTGCTTGAGGATAAAAATGGCACCTTCTACGAAAGCGGAAGCGCGCATTTGAGCGACAACGGACAGCAGTTGCTTGCCTTGCTGGGACGTGAGCTTAAGACCCTTCCCAACCATCTGCTGATTGAAGGGCACACCGATGCTACGCAGTATTCATCGGGCGCGGAGTATACGAACTGGGAGCTCTCAGCCGACCGCGC
This sequence comes from Occallatibacter sp., assembly GCF_049510455.1. Lineage (GTDB taxonomy): Bacteria > Acidobacteriota > Terriglobia > Terriglobales > Acidobacteriaceae > Telmatobacter. The sequence continues at coordinate 16,165 of NZ_JBEKYX010000040.1, forward strand.
CAACGCCGCGCGCCGGTTAATGCAGGCGGACGGCGTTCGCGGCGACCAGGTGACACAGGTTCGTGGCTACGCTGACCAGTTGCTGCGGGTCCAGTCCAATCCTTACGATCCCTCCAACCGCCGGATCACGATTCTCGTAAAAAACGAGGCTGGCGCTCCGGCTCATCTGCCGATAAAAGCGCAGCCTGCTGTGGCTGTGGTTCCGCAGAGCGCTCAGAAGGCTGCTTCTTCGCCGCCTGTTGCGAGCGCGGCGGTAAAGCCGGTGGCCCTGCCTGTTTCAAGTGAGGCTGCAAAGAAGGCCGGAAAATAAAAAGCCGGAGGGAGCATGAGGCTTCAGCCTCACGAATAGGGCCAATGTATTCAAGAGGGCTTTAGCCCCGGGCCCTTCCTTAAAGCCGCCAGACTGACTTTGTCCGCAATAAGAAGCCGGAGCGGCATTCGCCGCTCCGGCTTCTTCATTAACTTCCACTTGAGGCTAGAAGTCGTACCGCAGGCTGAACTGCATGCGGCGAGGCTGCGTTAGCTCGGCACTGGCAACACCCAGGTTTCCGCCCAACAGACCCGAACCAATTGAAGCCGGATCGAAGCGCACGGTATTGGTGACGTTGTAAACCTCCCATGCGAACTTGAGTCCGCCCCATTCACCCAACTTCCAGTTCTTGGTCAGCCCGGAGTCGATGTCAAAGTAGCCGTCGCCACGGAAGTTGTTGCGTTCGCCTGCTTCTCCGGGATACGGCAGGCGAATGTTCCCACCATTGCATCCCCCACACGTAACATCCGTGTTGATCGCACCGGGATTGTCAAAGAACTGCGGCTCGCCGTTCGCATCGAAGTGGCGGCGCATCTTAACGGGCCCTGTTTTAACGCCGAAGCTCTCAATCTGCCAGTCGGTCGTGAATCCCGGCTCAAAGAGCGAGAAGGGCAGACCGCTGGAGACACGGCTGATGCCGGACAACTGCCAGCCGCCGATGAAGCCGTCCAGCAGCCTGTTACCGCCGCCGGACAGCATCTTACCGCGGCCAAAGGGAAGCTGATAAACGCCATCGACCGTGAGCAGATGATGGGTATCGAAATCGGAAATGCCACGGTTCAGATACGGCCTCCAGGTGTTGAGAATGCTGGAGAATGAACCCTGGCCGGAAAACTCGGTGTTGCGCTCGGCATCCGAGCCCATATCAATGGACTTGGACAACGTATAAGCAATATCGAGCTCCAGGCCGTGGCTGGTAGGATGACGCAGCACCACCTGCCCGGCATTGTAGTAGCTCATGCCGATGGTCGACAGCGCATAGAGCGAAGAGAACTGCCCCTGCCAGAAGTGCGGCTGCCAGTTGGCAGGCGCCGGATAGAAACCATCCAGTGGCCCGTAGAAGTCGAGGTCGGATAGCGAGGTGGTCGCGCCGAGGTTGTAGCGATACGGCGCCCATTCGTTGTTGTAGATTGCCTGGGTCGCGCTTTCGCCGGCATAATCGAAACCCTGCATGAACGAGAAGACATTCTCAAAGTACGGAATTGCCGGTACGTTTGCCACAGAACCGCTGCCACTGGCGTTCAGGCCAAAATTGCCCTGGTGGGCATCCACAAGTTTGGAAAGCTGCGTGCCAGCGGTAAAGTAGTCACCTCCGCCCTGCGGGTCAACATAATTGACCGGTTCAGCCAGGTCGAGCTGTTGGATCAGGTGGCGTCCAAGCGTGCCCACATAATCCACCTCCAGCGTGAACCCTTTTCCAACCTCACGTTGGACGGAGAAATTGAATGCCTCCGAATACGGCGTCTTGAGCTTGCTGTCAAGGCCCCAAGTAATGGCAAAGCCCTCTGTAGGTCCCGTTGGCGGCGAATAGGGAAAAACTGCGGTCGGCGGCAAGCCGGCGTTGCTGAACGGCAAGGCATTGCGCGCCGTAAAGCGCGGTGAGTCTTCGGAGTTATAGGTTGCCGCGGGATTGGTGATGGCGGTGCTGAGGCCGAAGGCGCCATTCTGGTCGAAGACATTGACCAGCGATTGGCCGTAGTGGTTGTAGTAGATGCCTGCACCCGCGCGGATGGAGGTCTTCGAATCCGGCGCGTAGGCAATGGCAAGGCGCGGAGCAAAATTGTTCTTCGACTTGGGCCAGAAGCCTGGCTTGCCGTAGTATGGGCCGGCGGGCGCGAAGGCCAACTGAGGCTCATAAATCTGGCCTTGCTGCGCCTCGGCTTCGCGCTGCAGATACCAGGCATGCGTATCGATGGTGGGTGTAACCTCTTGTCCGCTCGTCTCCCACGGCGTTTGCAGAATGCTGTGGCGAAGGCCAAGTGTGACAGTCAGATTCGGTAGAATGCGCCAGGCGTCCTGCACATACCACTCGAACTCATTTGCGGTGAAGTGGCGCGTAAGATTTGCGCCGTCTGACATAAGCGTGCCCGAGTTGCCGTTGAGATGGTAGTTGTAAACGTTCGTAACTGAAGGAACGGTGCCTACCAGATTCGCATAGGCAATCACATACGAGTTCGTAAAACCGCCATCAACCGGGTCCAGACCGAGAACCTGATCCGGCTGCGGCGGATTACCGCCCAGCCAGTACGGATTCGAGCTGCCGCTATTGAACGAACTGGCATTTGAGATGCGGTTCTGGTGAATCAGGCGCCAGTTGCCGCCAACCTGCACTGTGTGGTTGCCCTTGGTCCACGTAAGGTTATCCACGATATTGTTCACCGGAACCCAGTTGATGGTCGAGCGGGTTTCGGCAGTCGTAGTCGCAAGAAAGCGAAAATCGACATAATCGCCGGAGCCTACGCCGCGGGTGCTGTTGCCCTGGCGAACGTAGCCATAGCGAACATCATTGATGAGGCTCTGCGTAATCGTCCACGTATCGCCGGCAATGACGCCCTTGCTGTTGTCCTCAAATAGGCTGGACGGTCCCTGGCCCGGGAACTGCTCCGTGCCCCCCGTGGTGTCCTTCTGCAGGTTACCGCGGACAAAGATGCGATGCCTGTCCGACGGAGTGTAATCAATACGGGCAATCGATGTATTTTCCGTCTTTGGATTGGGCGAAGAAAAAGAGTACGATCCCGAGTTCAGTCCGTCGCCCTCGGTAAAGCCATTGGACGCGGGCATCGACTGGAAATAAGCCAGCGCATTCGGGTTGGTGCCCGGCGGATTAGGATACGCACTGCTATTGCAAACCTGGCAGCCTGCGTCCAGTTGCGCAACCTGTGTGGGTGTGAGCGTGACGTTCTCAAGGCTTCCACTCGCCGCGTCCCCCTGGTAGAGCAGATTACCCATCTGGTAGGACGCAGTGGGAACGGTCTGCGTAATCTGAGTATTTTCCGCAATCCGCTCAGCCTCGTAGTTCACGAAAAAGAAGAGTTTATCCTTCTTGATCGGTCCGCCCGTATCGGCTCCGAAGATATTACGGATCAGCTTGCCGGGAATGTTCGGCAATCCGCTGTTGAATTCTCCCTGCTTGTTGAACCAGTCATTCGCTACGGTAATCGTAGGGCGGTTGTATTCGTACGCGGCGCCGTGGTACTTGTTCGACCCCGACTTTGTCACCAGGCTCACCTGAGCGCCGGCCGAACGGCCCTGGTCGGAGTTGGCGTTCGCCGTCGCCACGCGGAATTCTTCCACAGAGTCCTGCGTTTCCCGTAGAACGCCGGTAAACGCAAAGCCGTTCACCTGATCGTTGTCGTCAACGCCGTCCATCGTCACATTGCCCTGATCGGAGCGCACGCCGTTTACCGAGCCGCTCCGGCTATCGCTGCTGTTCGGCAGGTAGAGCACGCCGGGCTGCAGCGAAAGCAGGTCGGGAACATTACGCGTCTCCGAAGGCAGCGCCTGAATCAGGTCGTTATTCACGGCATTGCCAAGCGAGGCGTCGGTCGTGTTGAGCGTCTGCGCTTCAGCGGAGACGTCCACCGTGACAGTGCTGGCCTGAACTGTCATCGAGAAATCAATGGTGGCCGGCTGGTTCACCAGCAGTTCGGCCAGCTTGCTCTGGTCGCCGAATCCCATCGCCGAAACCGTAATCTTGTACTTTGCCGGAGGAATCTGGGCGAACTCATAGGAGCCGGCCGAATTTGCCGCGGTGCTGTACGAACGGTCAGTGTCTGTGTCGCTGATGGTGACCTTTGCGCTGGAGACCAACGCGCCGCTCGGGTCCTTGATAGTACCGCGCAGTGAAGTCGTTGCGTTTTGACTGAATGCAAGCGAGGTAGTAGAGAGGATGCAGAGAAGCACCCACCCCAGAAAAGTTCGTTTCACGTCAGTTCCTCCAAGAAAGCCCGTCTATGCGGCGGCATGCATTTCTGCCGCTCGTTGTAATTGCAATGCCGCGCCGACGTGCGTTGGTTGCGCGCGGTGTCTTCGATCCAATCCGGGCTGCGCTTCTGGTGCGTTCATCGCTCCATACGCGCGCCTGGATCCGTGAAAATCTTGCTCGATTTCAGCCTTTCCGTTCCCTGGCGAGCACAAGCAAAAAAATCAACGGGGAATGTCCGCCATTGTCCCGCAAACTCGCTGTTTATGCAATTTAAAAAATTTACACGACAGAATCAAAAGATCACATAAAGATCTTTAATTTCGCCTATTGCTGTTGCTGCATTTGCTGAATCTCTATATTGGACATGGCATGCGTTATCGGTTCCTGGGCTCGCTCCACCAGCACAGACCAATCCTCCGGGATCGGCAGATTGCGGTCCAGTTCGGGAGCCTTTTCACCCGCATCCACATGCACCGCTACATAAAGCTCGCTCTCCGTCTGGCCGCGAAAGATGCCCCGCGTCGGCGGCACATCCGCATAATCGCGGCCTACGGCGGTACGAATGTGCCGATGATGCGCCACCAGATTGTTCGTCGGATCAAAACCAATCCATCCAAAATGCGGCAGAAGCACATCCACCCATGCGTGTGAGGCATCCGGTGTTGAGCGGTCATGATCCTCGCGGCTCCGGTACAGATAGCCGGAAACATACCGCGCCGGAATCCCTACGTGCCTGAGCAACGCAATCATCGTATGGGCGAAATCCTGGCAGACGCCCTTGCGGCTTTCAATCGCAAAATCGATCGGAGAATCCACTCTTGTGTGCTTCGGCACGTACTCGAAATAATTGAAAAGCCTCTGGTTCAACTCGTGTACCAGCATCACGGGGTCGTCACGCCGCCTTACCTCCAGCTTGCCGGCAAGTTCCAGCAACGCCGGTGACTCTACTGCGTAAGTCGAAGGAAGCAGCATCTCCGAGTAATCGCCGCTCTGCACCATCTCATCCAGCGCCCTCCATGCATCCGGCGCCAGAAACGCCGGTACATCCGGAGCCGGCTGCTGCTCCACCACGCTCTCCGCCACAATAATGAGCTGCGTGTGATCGCCTGGGATGTCAAAATGATGCACGTTGTTGCCAAGATAATCGCGATAAGTAAAGACGCGGCAGCGCGGGCTTACCGAAAGCGAGAACGCCAGGCAATGCTGCAGCGCATCCGAACGCGGATGCATGCGCGTCTCCATGATGCTCTCACTGATGGGCCGTGAATAGCGGAAGCGGGTCAAATGCCGTATCGAATAAAAATTCATGCTCGCTCTCGCCTCTTACACCGTCAGCGCTGACTGAATCGAATAATGCACATAATGGCGATAAATCTGCTCGTGAATTGCCATGCACTGCCTGCGGATCGCATGCAGAAACGCAGCCGCATCCCCGGCCAGAATCTCACTCACTGTCGTGTACCCCAGCATCGCATGCAACCGCCCAATCGCCGCACGCAGTTCCTCCGGCGGACGCCGTCCGCCGCTGCGCTGAATCGAATCGATCGCCTGCAAAGTCCCGTCGACGCAGTAGCGGATCGCATGAGGAAAATCGCGATTGAGAACCAGAAACTCAAGAATGCGATCCTCATCGATGTCGGCCGTATAAACCTGGCAGTAAGCCTCAAATGCCGTGCAGCACCGCAACAGACCCACCTGCTCCAGGTATTTGTAGCCAGAGTGTTCGTGATCCGGCAGGCTCACCAGATCCGGATGAAAGACCTCCAGCAGCGTGGCCGTCGCGTATGCCCGCTCCAGGTATCGACCCAGCCGGATAAACTGCCATCCCTGCCCGTGAAGCATCGTCGTATCGGTCACGCCCTTGAATAAATGTATGCCGTCCAGCACACCCGCCAGCACATCGCTCAGATTGTGGCGCGCCTGCAATTGCGTGCTCGGGGAGTGAACGTGATGAAAAAGCCGGTTCAGCCTCTGCCACTGTTCGCTTGAAATCTCTTCTCTCACCTGCCGCGCGTTTTCACGCGCGCAATTCACGCAGTAGATCACCGATGCATGATTCGATGTATCAAAAACCAACCCGCGTGTCATTGCTTCCAGATCGCCGCTCCATTCAAGTCCCTGCGGCCTGCCCAGCGCTGCCACAAAGCGCTGCCAGCGCGTCTCCGCGCTCGCCCCGCCAGGGTCCAGCATCAGGTTCATCGTCACGTCAAGCTGGCGCGCGGTATTCTCCGCCCGCTCCAGGTAACGGCTCATCCAGTAGAGGCTGTCGGCAACCCGGCTCAGCATCCGCGCATTCTCCCGAACTGCGTGCTTACTTCCGAAATCAATTAATCCTGCAATACCCATGTATCTTTACTGCCGCCGCCCTGCGATGAGTTCACCACCAGCGAACCCTTTTCCAGAGCCACCCGCGTCAATCCTCCAGGCACAATGTTCACCTTGTCGCCAAATAAGATGTAGGGCCGCAGATCCACATGCCGCGGCTCCAGTCGCTCGCCAATCAGACATGGCGCTCTTGAAAAATCCAGCGTCGGCTGCGCGATATAGTTCCGTGGATTGTCTTCAATCCTCCGCGCAAATTCTTCCCGCTGCGCTGCCGTCGAGTGCGGCCCGATCAGCATCCCATAACCGCCGCTCTCGCCCACAGCCTTCACCACCAACTTATCCAGATTCGCCAGCACATGCTTCCGTTCCCTGTCGTCCGTCATCAGGAACGTCTCTACATTCGGCAGAATCGGATCTTCGCCCAGGTAAAAGCGGATAATCTTTGGTACATACGCATACAGCGCCTTGTCGTCCGCCACGCCCGTGCCAAACGCATTCGTCACAGTCACATTCCCTGCGCGATACGCGTTAAACAGCCCCGAGCAGCCCAGGATCGAATCCGACCGGAACACAAGCGGATCGCTGAAGTCGTCGTCCACGCGCCTGTAGATCACATCCACGCGCTTCAACCCATCCGTCGTCCGCATGTACACAATGTTGTCGTGCGCGACGAGGTCGCGGCCTTCCACCAGGTCAATGCCCATCTGACGCGCCAGGTACGTGTGCTCAAAATACGCTGAGTTAAAAACGCCCGGCGTCAGCAGCACGATATTCGGCTCCGGCCTGCCCTCTGGTGCAAGCGACCGCAGCGTCGAAAGCAGCAATTGCGGATAGCGCTCAATCGGCCGCACACCGTAGTTATGAAAGAGCTGCGGGAAGGTCCGCTTCATCACCCTTCGATTCGTCAGCATGTAGCTCACGCCGCTGGGCACACGGAGATTGTCTTCGAGCACCACAAACTCGCCCGTATTGAGCCGCAACAGGTCTGACCCAATCACTGCGATGTATACATTCCGCGGCACCTGCAGCCCGCGCATCTGCCGCCGGAACTGCTTGCAGCTGTACACCAGCTCCTGCGGAACCACCTTCTCGTTCAAAATTCGCGCGTCCGAATAAATATCCCGCAGAAAATGATTCAGCGCCGTAATACGCTGCGTCAGCCCGCGCTCAATATGCTCCCATTCCCGTGCCTTAATCAGCCGCGGCAGCATGTCGTAGGGGAAAATCCGCTCCGTGCCTTCATCGCGCCCGTACACGGTGAAGGTAATGCCCTGTGTCAGAAAGGAAATATCCGCCGACTGCTTCCTCCGCTTCAGCTCGTCCTTCGGCAGCCTCGCCAATGTCTCCGCCAGCGCGCAGTAATGCTCACGCAGCTCGCCGTTCGGCTCGCGCAGCTCATCATAGGCGTGGTCAAGCGGGTAGTCCCCAAACAGACTCTCCAGCTCGGCGGTAGAACCAGCGCTCATAGACAGAGAAGAACTTCCCTTGCTGCAAATTCAAGGTGCAGGCCGGTTGCACCAGACAAAAGCCGCATCTGCCTGCTCCCTGTTCTTCTGCTTTTAACATGCGGGGTCTAAGGGAGCAATCAGAAAGCAAGGGCAAAAACTCGCTCTCAAGCAGCCTTCTTTCGGCGTCGGGGATGCACAGGCTGAATCAGGACCTCTGCAGGTATATGCAATTCCGCATTCAACCGCCGAATCATCGCCAGCGAAAGCGCACGATCGCCGCGCATCACCTCGTAGACCCGGGTGCGATTGCCGAGGATGCCGATGAGCGCCTTCATGTCTTCGCCCTTCTGCTCAAGGCGAAATTTAATCGCCTCTATCGGGTCGGGCAGATCGATGGGAAAATTTGCTTCTTCATAGGCCTCAGCCAAAGTCATCAGAACTTCGAGATGATCGCTTTCGGGGGTGCCTGCCACAACGTTCCACAGGCGTTCAATCTGACGTAGCGCCGCCTCATGGTCCGCATCGTTCTTAATTGGTTTCAGATCCATATTCGACCGTCCTCACATCGATCCCGTCGTATTCCTTATGCGTTCCGATCCATTTGATAAAGACACTGGAACGGATATAGTTCACCGCAACAACCAACCGATACGAATTTCCTTTAACGTTGAATACAATCCGGTCAGCCCCAACAATGCTCGCCTGGGAATAGCTTCTTTTAACATCTGCGGATGATTTCCACGTAGCTTCTCGAACTTCGTAAAACCAGGCATCCAGCGCCGATTTCACTGCACGCTGGTCTTTATGGCCCGCCAATTTTTCAGCGTACCTGGTCAGGGTGTTTCGAGAAAACACTCGCACAAGAGAAAACAATATCACGTTCCCATTTCGGGTACAATCATATCGAAAACGGTCCTTGCGCCCCATGCGATACCCTTTCTTCACAGGAGTATTCATGCACAAGTTTCGCTTCCCTGCCCGTCTCGGCGCGCTCGCTCTTTGCGCCCTTGCTTCGTTCGCAGTCGCGCAAAAAGCGCCCATCCAGATCACCGCCGACCTCACCGATGCCCCGCGCAAGCTCTACCACGCCGAAGTCGACATCCCTGTCACCGGCGGCCCGGTCACCCTCACCACACCGCAGTGGATCCCCGGCAACCATCGCCCCACCGGCCCCGCGGAAGACATCACCGGCGTCGTCTTCACCGTCGATGGCAAGCCCGTCGAGTGGCGTCGCGATGACGTCGATCTCTACCAATTCCACGTCAATGTCCCCAAAGGCGCAACCACTCTTCACGCGCATCTTGACTGCATCGTCCTCGCCCGCGTCACGCAGAAGATGGCCGTCCTTGAGTGGGAAAAGCTCCTGCTCTATCCCGCGCACACGCCTGTCCGCGACATCGCCATTCAGCCCTCGTTGAAGGTTCCCGCCGGCTGGGGCGTCGGTACCGCGCTACAGCCGGAAGGCTCATCCTCATGGCCCGTTCCCGCCGCCGGAAGCACCACCAAATTCGCCGTCACCAACGTCGAGCAGCTCCAGGACTCGCCCATCATCGCCGGCCAATACTTCCACGAATTTCCTCTCGCGCCGGAGATCAAGCCCGCGCACTACCTTGACGTCGTCTCCGACGATCCCGAAGACTCGAAGATGCGTCCCGCCACGCTGGCTGAAGTCTCGAACCTCGTCCGCGAAGCCGACTCTCTCTACGCCTCGCATCACTACAACGTCTACCACTTCCTCCTCACGCTCTCTGACATCGCCGGCGGTGAAGGCCTGGAGCACGGCCAATCCTCCGATAACGGCGTCGGCGAAAAAGGCTTTGCCGATGATGCCCATCAGCTCGCCGAATCCGATCTGCTCTCCCACGAGTTCACTCACTCCTGGAACGGCAAATACCGCCGCCCAGTCGGCCTCTATCAGCCTGACTTCGCCACCATGCAGCAGGGCGCTCTGCTCTGGGTCTATGAAGGCATGACGCAGTATCTCGGCAACGTCCTCGCCGCCCGTGCCGGCCTCAAATCACAGACCCAATACCGCGATCTCCTCGCCGCCAGCGCCGCAAGCCTTGACTATCGCGTGGGCCGCGAATGGCGCTCCACCGGCGACACCGCCATCTCCGCCAGCATCCTGCGCGGCGGCAATCCCGCATGGTCCAACTGGAAGCGCGGCCAGGACTACTACCAGGAAGGCGAACTGCTCTGGCTCGACGCCGACACCCTCATCCGCAAGCTCACGGACAACAAGAAATCTCTCGACGACTTCCAGAAAATCTTCCTCGCCAAGGGCGGAAACACTGGTCCGCTCATCGTCACCTACAACTTCGACGAGCTCGTCACCGATCTCAACCAGGTCGCACCCTACGACTGGGCCAAATTCCTCCACGACCGCGTCGATCACATCAATCCCCGCGCCGATCTCGAAGGCATCGAGCGCGGCGGCTACAAGCTCGTCTACAAGGACAAGCCCTCCGCCTCATCCCGCATGGTCGCCGCCGCCTTTGCGCGTTTCGGCTTCGGCATTGATGTCTGGTACTCGCTCGGCCTCCGCATCGGCGGCGAAGGAACCATCTCCGACGTTCGCTGGAATGGCCCTGCAGACAAAGCCCGCCTCGCGCCCGGCTACAAGGTACTCGCCGTCAACGGCCGTACTTTTTCGCCGGATGCCCTGAAGAATGCCATTGACGCGGCAAAGGGAACCAGCGAGCCCATCCACCTCGTCGTCCAGTCCGAGAGCTACGTCAACAACTTCGACATCGACTACCACGATGGCGAGCGCTACCCCGTCCTCGAGCGCGTCGAAGGCACGCCCGCCTACCTTGACGACATCACCAAGCCGCTCACCACTCCGGAAAAACCAGCGGAAAACAAGAAGGCCGACGAATAAATTACCAAAGGAAGCGGCGTTGGCAGACGGTACTGGTTCAGTTTGAATTGTTTTGTATCAGGGCACGACTTGAGTCGTGCCGAAAATCCGGCTGATAAAGTCTTTGGGCTTTAGCCCCTGCGGGATTCTTCAAACTGAGCCATTACCTGGCAGACAGAGCGGATTTCGTCCGTCGCCAACGTCACCCTGCGATACACTTGAAGAAACGGAATCTGCCATGAGCGTGATTGAAGATACCCGAAGGCTGCTTCAGGATTTTCTAGCGCCTGAGCTGCGCGAACTTACAGCACGAGTAGATGCTTTGGAAAAGCGTATGGACGAACGTTTTGATTCGTCAGAACGTCTCGCCTCCGAGCGCCATACACAAGTCATGCAAGCCATTGCCCGCCTGGCTGACGTCTACGAACTGCGCGAGCGCATCTCCCGCATTGAGGCTCGCGAAAGAACTCAATAGCCTCACCCTCTTCCCTGCTTTAATCTGTTCTCTCAAGGAGAACCACGAACCCAATGCACAGATTTCTCTGTCGCGCCCTGGCCGTTCTGGCCCTCTGCGCCCTCGCGCTCGCCAAGCTCCCCGCGCAAGACTCCGCAGACAGCTTCGTCAAATCCCACTACACCAAATACGAATTCCGCATTCCCATGCGCGATGGCAAGCATCTCTTCACCTCCGTTTACGTGCCAAAAACCGGCGCATTCTCCGACGCAGGCCCGTACCCCTTCCTCATGGACCGCACCCCATACAGCGTCGCTCCCTACGGCGAAGACCGCTACCCGACGCACCTCGGCCCGTCAGACGAGTTCGAGAAGGGAGGCTACATCTTCGTCTATCAGGATGTCCGCGGCCGCTGGATGAGCGAAGGCGATTTCGTCGAGATGCGCCCGCACATAGACAACAAGAAGAGCCCGCAGGATGTCGATGACGCCTCCGACACCTACGACACCATCGAATTCCTGCTCAAGAACGTGCCCGCCAACAACGGCAAGGTCGGCATCTGGGGCATCTCCTACCCTGGCTTCTACACGTCAGCCTCGATGATCGACTCTCACCCCGCTCTCGTCGCCGCCAGCCCGCAGGCGCCCATGACAAACCTCTTCAAAGGCGACGACTCCTACCACGGCGGATCCTTCATGCTGGAAGCAAACTTCGGCTTCTACGTCTTCTTCAAGCCTCAGCACAACCCTGAAGATCCCGCCCACGCCCAGCGCGACAACTTCGACTTCGGCACGCCCGACCACTACCAGTTCTATCTCAAAGCCGGCAGCCTCGCCGACATGGAATCGAAGTATCTCAAGGGCTCCAACTGGCTCTACAACGATCAGTTCCAGCACGACACCTATGACGCCTATTGGAAATCCCGCGACCTCGCCCCGCACATGAGGAACGTCAAGTGCGCCGTACTCGTCGTCGGCGGATGGTATGACGCGGAAGACCTCGCCGGACCCTACGGCACCTTCTACGCCGTCAACAAATTCAACCCCGAAACACCTACCACGCTCGTTGAAGGCCCCTGGGTCCACGGCGGCTGGGCGCGCGGCGACGGCTCTCACCTCGGCGACGCCCAGTTCAATGCCAAAACCGCCGAATACTTCCGCGCTAACATCCAGTTTCCTTTCTTCGAGCACTATCTCAAGGGCAAATCCGCAGGCGCGCAGCCCAAAGCCGTCGTCTTTGAAACCGGAACCAACGTCTGGCGCAGCTTCGATGCCTGGCCGCCCAAGGCCGCCGCGCCAAAGACGCTTTACTTCCACGCCAACGGCAAGCTCAGCTTCAATCCTCCCACTGAATCCAAAGGCGCAGATGAGTATGTCAGCGACCCCAACCACCCCGTTCCCTTCGTGGGCTATACAACAGACACCGTTCCGCAGCGCTACATGGTGGACGACCAGCGCTTCGCAAGCTACCGCCCGGACGTTCTCGTCTACCAGACCGATCCGCTGGAAGAAGACGTCACCATTGCCGGTCCCATCTCGCCCAAGCTCAAGATCGCCAGCTCCGGCACCGACTCCGACTTCATCGTCAAGCTGATCGATGTCTACCCCGATGACGCGCCCGACGTTGAAGGCACAGCCAGCGGCAACAAGCGCGTCCTCGATGAAGCTCCGCTCCACATGGGCGGCTATCAGCAGCTTCTGCGCGGCGAACCCTTCCGCGCAAAGTTTCGCAATAGCTGGGAGAAACCGGAGCCACTCACGCCCGGCAAACAGACAGAGATCGACTACACCATGCCGGATCTCTTCCACACCTTCCGCCGCGGCCATCGCATCATGGTGCAGGTGCAAAGCTCATGGTTCCCGCTTACAGACCGCAACCCTCAAACCTTCACCGACATTCCGCATGCCAAACCGGAGGATTTCGTCAAGGCAACCGAGCAGGTCTTCCGTCAGAAAGACGCCGCAAGCGGCGTAGAAGTGCTCGTCATGCCTTAGGCGGTCTGTGACGAATCAGACCTGGTAGTTTCGGAGGGAGCAGGGGCCTTCAGGCCCCTGAATTGAGGCAGGATTCTTAAGGGCTTCAGCCCCGGGCTCTTCATCGGACCCGCTGCCTTGAGGTCACTTCAAAAGGATTCGTCAGACCCTGCTTAAAGCAGGCCGCACAGGACACGTTACTTTGGTCCATTGTCCTTTCGTACCGAACCTTGGCCCAGATAGTTTGCACAAAATTACCGCCGTTTATGCCACACTCATAATCAGCAGCAGAAAAGGCCCGGTCTCATCGACCGGGCCTTCGTATCTTTGCACCCTATGCAATTTTTTTATTTCAGGGGGTGTCCGGCCCAAAGTAACCACTACCTATATACAAAGAGTAAACAGGCAAAGAAGCCCGTAAATCGATGCAAAAACGCCGGTTAGGCAGCTTTTTCTATATTTCTATGATCCGGGCCGCACTACCCTGCATTTGCAGCCGGAGAATTAACCGGGATGCCCACCCCCTCCCCCCTGCCTCACAGTTTCAATAATTCTGTAAATCTGTAAGGGCCCGCGAGAGACCTCAAGCATCCGTTCTTTGTCGGACCTGCACCAGCGGCAACAGACAAATCATCACCACCAGCGCGGCTGGGACCGTACAAAGTCCCAGCCGCAAGCTGTTTGTGCTCGAAGAGATCATTCCCGTCAGCCACGGCAGTGCCGACCCGCCAAATCCGGCCACCGAAAGCACCCACCGCGAATGCCTCACCTGCGCCCGCGCAAAAAACCGCGAGATCAGCAGCGGAAACACCGGTGCCAGCGCCGCGCCCAATAACAGCATCGCCACAGGAGCCGCGTCCACAAAGCCAACCAGCGCTCCAGCCGCCAACAGCGCAGCCACAACCACCACGCTCAGTACGCGCATCGCATTCATGCGCGTAAGCAGCAGCGCCGACAGTCCTCGCGAAACCAGAAACCCGCACCAGTACAACGAAGAAGATGCCGCCGCCTTTGCCGCCCCCGTGCTCGCCGCACGCATCGCATAAGAAGCCAGCCACGTCGCCGTCGTGTTCTCAATCCCCACTTCAAGAAATGTCAGAAAAGCAAAGAGCACAACCACGCCCCACTGCCCCACCCCGGATCCAGTCTCGCGCTCCGCAACAGCAACAGTCGCTTCCTCCGGCGGTTCCTGCAACCCCACCCAGCACGCCACCGCAGCCACAGCCGCGGCGGCAGCCAGCAGCCCGTATGCCACGCGCCATCCATGCCCTGTCAGCACCCGCGCAGCCAGCAGCGGAGCAGCCAGCGCGCCGGCACTCCACGTAAAATTCAACAGCGTCAGCGGCGCCGCCGTCTCACCCGCAAATGCCCGCCCCGCATACATGCTCACCGCAGTCATGGGAATGCCCACTCCCACGCCCATCGCAAAAAACAGCACCGGCAGCACATTGGGCGATCCCGCGGCAATCCCCCAGCACACCGCAGCCGTCAGCAGAAAGCCCACTGTCAGCAGTCGCGCGTACCGCCCCACGCACACCAGCGCGCCCAGCGGCGTTCCAAGGTAGTAGCAGAGAAACAGCGTCCCGGAGCGGCTGTCTGAAAGCCCAAAGGAAGCCGCAATCGCCGGCAACAAAGCCCCGCCAATCGCATGCAACACGCCCGTCAGCCCAAACGCTACATGAAGAACAACCAGCCTGCCCCTGTGCATCCTCATGCGCCATAGTTTCGCTTGTTTCGATTACGCTTCGGATTCGGCGGGCACGTGGACTCGCGAATCACCAGCTCCGGATGAATCGGCACAATATCGGGAAACGTAGCCTGCCCCCGAATCCTCTGCAACAGAATCCGCGCCGCCACCGCTCCCATCTGGTTCAGGGGCTGGCGTATCGTCGTCAGGCTCGGGTTGTGAAATGCGGCTCCCTGAATATCGTCAAAACCCACAACAGAAACATCTTCCGGCACCCGCAGCCCGTGATTCATCAATGCGCGAATCGCCCCAATCGCCGCAATGTCGTTATACGCCAGCACTGCCGTAAAATCCCCACCGCGCGCAATCAGCTCATTCATCGGCCCAAACCCCAGCTCAGGCGTTGAAACGCGCAGTTCCAGCGTCACGCACCGCTCCGGCGTTACCTCAATCTTCAGATCCTTCGCCACCGCCATCAGGCAGATCCATCGGTCGTCCGCGTCAGAGCTGTGGCTGCCGCCGCGCATAAACGCAATCTTGCGGTGCCCCAGTTGATACAGGTGCCGCAGTGCCAGCTCCGCCGCGCGCTTCTGGTCCAGCACCACATTCGTCACGCCCTCAATCTTTCGATGCCCCGCCACCACCACGGTCGGCAGGCTAAACGCTTCCTCCAGAACCGTATCGATAAAGATGAATCCCTCCACGGAGCGGTCCATCAGCAGCCGCGGATACTCCTGAATCAGATCCGGCTTCCTCCGGTGGCTCGCCGTCAGGTAAAAGTATCCCTCCTCCATCAGGAACTCCTCTACCCCCGCCATCACTTGCGTGGCATAGCTGTCACTTAATTCCGGCACCAGCACGCCAATTGAAAAACTCTGCCGTTTCCTGAGCGACCGCGCATAGAAGCTCGGCCGGTAGTCGAACTTCGCCGCAGCGTCCATCACGCGATCCCGCGTCTCCTGCGGAATCGACCGCACTCCCGGTGCATTGTTCAGCACCAGCGAAATCGTCGCCGGCGAAAGATTCAGATACTCGCCCAGTGTCTTCAGGCTGATTGGCTGTCCCGGCTGAGGACTTCGTGGATTGCTTCCCGATGGAGCTTTCTTAGGCATCTCTTTCTATGGGCCCCCGCGACAGTCTTAATTGCGGCTGTCCGCGCAACGAAAGAATACGCCATCGTTCTGGCCCCGTCCCCGCATTCCCAAGTACAATCAAATCAGTCCTGCCGCGGAGAGGTGGCCGAGCGGTTTAAGGCAGCGGTCTTGAAAACCGCCGAACCTTTACGGGTTCCGTGAGTTCGAATCTCACCCTCTCCGCCATGTTTGACTCCAAGCCATCCAGTAGGGTCCAAAATTCCTCAAAAACTCAATAAATACGCTGGTTTGGGCTATCGTCGGCTAGAATGTTTGGTACACCGAACAATTAAGTTAAAGAGAGATCGTCGAGAGAGCCTGACGGAGGAATTTCAGTGAACTATCGAATAGCGATTCTGGTCTCCGTTTTGCTGGCAGGCACTTGGCATACCATTTCAGCCCAGACCGGGAGAAGTGACATTCAGGCCGTTAACGGAACATGCGATACGTCTAGCCACACGGCGGAAGGACCAATCGATAGCGATTTAACAAAGCGACAATCACGGTTCTTCTGCGATTCAGCTGTCATCACTTTTTTGGACGACTACAAAGGTCATGTGATGATTCAGTTTGCACAGAAGGAATCCCACCATTCTCCGATTCTTGGTTTTTCTGGCCGAGTTGAGGATGATGGAATCATGATGCCGGTCGACCACGTGTATCTAGTGCCGGGGCAAGCGACTATCGTCAGTGACGGATGGTGCAAGTTCTTTTTAAAGGATCGGCAGCTTTCGGGAATCATGTGCGGCATGAAAGTAGATGAAACCGGGCGGCGAACGACCGCAGTGGTGGTGTTCAACGCTGCGCCTCGTCAGTGAAGTAATGCTCTGAGCCCCAACGCAAGCACCGCCTGAAGATGCTGTGGCGCCACAAAAGCCCCAGCCCCGCACATCTGGCGACCTAATTGGGGGCCCATATCTAATTTGAATTTTAACTATATGGTTTTGCGTGATTTATAAAGTAAGGCGAATCCATCTCCATTTCGCAGCTCAAATCTGTGTGGTGTTTGTCACTCTTGTACGCCGAATTCGAAGACAGTAGTGGTATGCAGCGTCTGCCCCGGACGCAGAATCGTAGACGGAAACTCCACCTCATTGGGAGAATTCGGAAAATGCTGGGTCTCCAGGCAAAACCCTGCATATTTCGCGAACGGCCTTCCATCGCTGTCGGTGACTGATCCATCCAAAAAATTGCCGGAGTAAAACTGCACGCCCGGCTCCGTAGTTGTAACGGTGAGCATCCGGCCGCTTTCGGGATCGAACGCTTTGGCGGCAAGACGCAGTCCCTCTCCATTGAGAACAAAGTTGTGGTCGTATCCGCCCGCCAGTTTCAACTGCTCGCCTTCAACCCCGCTTTCAGGCTGAATACGCTCCCCAA
>NZ_JBEKYX010000041.1:0-32875 GCF_049510455.1 Occallatibacter sp.
CTCTCAACCTGCTCCGACAGGACAAAACATGCAACCTCGGAATCAAAGGAAAGCGCCTACAGGCCGGATGGGACAATGACTACATGCTTCGACTACTCGGAAATTAAGATGCGTCGGCCCTGCGATACAGCGCCCCTGAACTACCTCATACAGATCGGCGAAGTAAACTTACTTTCGCGGCTCTACGGTCGTGTAGTAATTCCGCCTGCAGTGCAAATAGAGATGCTGGACTTGGGTGCGCCACCAATGGTGCGAGTCTGGGTTGCCGAGCCTCCCAAAATGGCTTGAGATATGCTCTCTCGGCAAGGCCCCGACTGCAATGCCTCCATACCTTGATGCGGGTGAAATTGAGGCAATTACGTTGGCAGAGATCCTGCAAGCCGACGTGTTGATCATCGACGACATGTCTGCTCGCCGTGAAGCGAAAAGACGTGGTTTATCAATTATCGGCACACTCGGCGTATTGCGTGAAGCTTCCCAGCAAGGATTAGTCTATTTACATTCTGCAGTGGCGCGTTTACGAAGAACAAACTTCTATGCTTCGGCAGAATTGCTGGAAAAATTACTCAAGTTAACAAAATAATTAAGCCTGATGTATGCTTCGCGACGCAAATAAGCAGAACATTCATGCTTGAAACACAGAAACTCGAGCTAAGTGCACTAACTTAGGTGAAATCCACAGATTTTAACTGACTTTTCCACTTGCATTCACAGATCGACCAGGCGCATTCTTCTCACAGTTGGTCACCGGGTAGAAATTGGAAAGCCAACATTTCCTGCCACGCGGGAAGATGCTGTGAGCCAGTGGAATGCGGAGATTCATCAGCAAAGGCGCAAGCCGAAGCGGATGCGGTCTCCAAAGGAAGCAGGAGTTCCGGTCCTCAGGTCAGGCAGGACGGTGCAAAGTTCAGAGGAGGTTTGCGCGTAGTCGCCGGTTGAATAGACGAAGTTGCCACTTATCCGGGCCAGCGGACCCTAAACGGCTTGCCGCATGGGAGATCGCAGGATCGGACGGAGAGCAGCCCAGTAAGTTCAGCAGGAGAGGAACGTCAGTCTAAATCCAAGATAGATGCGCATCTATCTACGAAGTAGGCAGATAAGTTCAGCGCTGGTAATGCAGGAGATCGAAAGCGAGCGGGAAAGACGGGCAGCTTGCTCACGGTGAAAGCCGGGAGTGGAGAGCTAGACGGAACCGGGAGTCGAGAAAAATTGCAAAACCGGGACGAGTGGGACCAAGACTGAATACTCATCGTCGGCAAGGCCGGATGATGTTGGGCTGAAGAGATTTGCTTGAGACACACGGATAAACGCCAGGAGCTGAAAGGCTTCTGGCGTTTTTCATTGGGGCTGCGGGATTTTCGGTATTGGCGTAGGCGGGTAGACGGTAAATACGCGGCTGAGTGGCTTCGCCTTATAGCAACTGGAAAGTAGCTTTAGCGCGGGCGAGCGCTTCGGGAAACGCGCTTTGGCAGGG
The DNA here is from genome assembly GCF_049510455.1 of Occallatibacter sp. Lineage (GTDB taxonomy): Bacteria > Acidobacteriota > Terriglobia > Terriglobales > Acidobacteriaceae > Telmatobacter. The sequence continues at coordinate 1,475 of NZ_JBEKYX010000041.1, forward strand.
TCTGCAAGCGTTCGATGGTATCCGGATAACGGGCGACAAGCTCCACAAAGATTGCCGCAAGCGGACTTGCCTGGCCTCCCTGCTCCCACTTCTCCACGGTGCGTGGGCTGACGCGCAACATATTGGCCCAGACTGTGCGGGAAACGTTGAATTTTTCACGGACCGAGACAAAAAAACTTGCGTCAGGCGATTCCTTCACTTTGACCACTGGAAGCTTGTGTGTCTTGAGAGTTACTTTTCCTTCGCGGTGGTCCTTCATGGCTTCCACGCCTTCCATGATTTCCGCGAAAATATCCCGCTTGCCAAGTTTCCGATTGCTCATTTCCTTCCCCTTGCCTTTCGGGCTACGCGCTCATCTTCAAGTGCGCGACGGAGCTGGTCTTTCTGGCTCGTTGTCAGGTCAGCGGCCTCATTCTTGTCATATAACGTGAGGAGCCATACTTCTTCATCGGACAGGAAACAGTAGTAAATAACCCGCCGCCACCACGTTTTCCATTTCCTCGCCGGGAATCTTTCCAGCGCAGCTTGCGGATGCCGCCTGCGCCTGAAACCAGATCGCCCTGTTCCGGGTCCGCGGCAATGCTCCGCTGTAGCTCCGCAAAAGCCTCATCATCGAGATAGCCTTCCCGGAAGCGGCTGAAGGCCGGAGCCTCTACCAATTGCAATACGCTGGGCTGAAGTGGGTTCTCCGGCATTGCGGCTCATCACAACTATACCCATCATGGGTACACAACGCAAGAGCGGCAGCGTTGTTTTAGTGAACCGCTTCCGCCTTCGGCCCCTCGCCGGGCTTGTTCTTGTTCAGCAGGAAAGCGAACAGGACAAGGATGGCGGACATCCAGGAAAGCTCGATGTAGACATCCTGGAAGGCCTGCATAAGGGCCTGCCGATTGAGCTGGTTATAGATGGAGCCGAGAGCGCGGCTCGCGCCGTCCGGCCCGCCGCCGAAGAAACCGGTGAGCGCATGAAGCTGCGACTGGTAGCCGGGGCTGCCCGGCTGCATATCCGACTGCAGGCGCTGCTGGTGAAAGAGCGAGCGGTTGGTGATCTGCGCATTGGTGATAGCGATCAGAATCGAGCCGCCGATGTTGCGGGAGAAGTTGATGAGTCCGGAGACCTGGTTGCTCGCTTCTTTCGGAAGGCCGACGTAAGCAGCATTCGTAATGGAGATGAAGCAGAAGGGTAGCGGCAGCATCTGAATGACACGCAGAATCGACTGCTGCGCGAAGGTCATTTGCAGATTGGTCACCGCCGCGGCATACCGGAAGGTGAAGGTGAACATAATGAATCCGCATACGGCCAGGGTGCGCGCGGATATCTTGCCGGTGGCGAAACCGGCCAGCGGCATGACGATGACAAGCGCGATGCCGCCGGCGGTGAGCGCCATGCCGGCAGTGGTGGCAGTGTAGCCCATCAGCTCCTGCATATATTCCGGCTGGAGCACGGTATTGGCGTTCAGCACGCCGCCCACAAGCATCATCAGGAAACAACATATAGCGAAGTTTCGGTATCGGAAGACACGCAGATTAATGATGGGGTCTTTGGCGCGCAACTCCCACCAGACCAGCGCGATCATGCCGCAGACGAACAGGGCAGCGCTAATGCAGATGAAATTTGAAGAAAACCAGTCATTCTCTTCGCCCTTATCCAGCATGATCTGCATGCCGCCCATGGCGATGGTCAGGAAGCTCAAGCCAAGGTAATCGATCTTGCCGATAAGCTTGCGATTTGGCTTGATCCACGGCGGATCCTCAACAAGCCGCGTGACCAGGATGAAGGCCAGAATGCCGACCGGGATATTGATGTAGAAGATCCAGCGCCAGGAGTAGTTGTCGGTAATCCAGCCGCCGAGAGTCGGGCCGATCGAGGGAGCCAGAACGGCCACCAGGCCGTAAAGCGCAAATGCCTGTCCGCGCTTGTGGGGCTCAAAGGAGTCCGCCATGATGGCTTGGGCCATTGGCTGCAGACCGCCACCGCCCGCGCCCTGGAGCACGCGGAAGAGCAGCAGCATGCCCAGCGAAGGCGCCGCGCCGCAGAGAAAGCTGGCAATCGTGAAAATGGTAATGCACGTCAGGAAGAAATTTCTGCGTCCCACAACGCTGGAGGCCCAGGCTCCAAGCGGCAGCACGATGGCGTTCGAGACAAGGTAGCCGGTCAGGACCCAGGTGCCCTGGTTGTAGCTGGCGCCGAGATCGCCGGCAATGTGCGAGAGAGCGACATTGGCGATGGAGGTATCGAGCACCTCCATAAAAGCAGCCAAAGCGACCGTGGCCGCAATGAGCCATGGATTGGTGCGCGGCTTCCAGGCGGCGTGCGCATCCGGATTGACGACCGTTTTCTCGGTTGTGCTACCCGGCGCGGTCAGCGCGGATTCCGAAGTGGACAAAACGGCTCCTTACATTCAAGAAACATTCAAGAAAACGAGAAATTAAGAAAAGGAATAAAAATTATTCGTATGATCAGGCCGGATTTTTGGCCCTGCCGGTTTAGATTCACTTCCGGCGGCTCGGGGTGCAGGGATTGTTACTGAGCTGGGTATGGACGACCATAGGCCGCGCACGATAGCTTGGATGCGCTATGCAGCGCCGTAAATTTGTTCGCATTCTACTCTCTGTGGCGGCAGCGCCGCGGATGCTTTTTGGCCAGCAGCAGGGAAAGCAGCCGCTGCCCGCAGCCGCGCCGGTGCCCTGGTTCACCGGGCTCAACCCCCGCACGCCCCTGCCCGCTACCGAACCGGCGGACCAGGTGGCCATCGCCGACCTGAAATTTTTCACTCCGGCGCAGATGCAGAATCTGCAACGGCTTTGTCGCGTACTCATGCCGCCGCTCAATGGCAAACCCGGAGCCATCGAGGCCCATACGCCGGAGTTTCTGGACTTCCTGCTGGCTGGATCACTGCCGGGTCGCCAGAAACTGTACGCGGGTGGGCTCGACTGGCTCGACTCCGAGGCGCAGAAGAAATATAAACTCGGTTTTTTTGCGCTGACTGACGATCAGGTGGACTCGCTGGTGAAGCCATGGCTGCGGATATGGATGAGCGACACTCCTCCCACGGAAGCTCATGCCGATTTTGTAAACGTTGCCCTCGATGAGATTCGCACGGCAACGATCAACTCCAAGGTCTGGAACGAGACGAAAGGCGTCACTGCGGGCGAGTGGAGCCCGTCGGAACTCTACTGGAGTCCGATCGAGCCGGATCTGGCGTTTGTGTTATCGGAGCAGTCGCATCTTGTACAGCCGCATGTGGCGGCAGCACAGACTCCGGCTACACCGATCTATAAGCGATGACGATGGGAAACGATAACGACGGAAACGATAGCTATTTGGGGCGCAGCAGAGATGGCGAATGAAGTGTTCGATGTGTTGATTGTGGGTTCAGGCCATGCAGGCGGCATGGCGGCCAAGGTGCTCACCGAGGCCGGCGCGAGCTGCCTGATGCTGAATGCCGGGCCGGTGGCGAATGTAACCCGCGACGCAGAGCGCAAGCATGCTTACGATCTGCCCTATCGCGGCTTTCATCCGCCGCAACAGGTGCCGCACGTCTTTCAGGCCAATGAGTTCAACGCAAATGTCTGGGTAGACGAGCGCGAAGTGCCATACACATACGATCCCTCGCAGCCATACAACTGGGTGCGAGTGCGGCTCTTTGGCGGCAGGTCGCTCTTCTGGTCGAGGCAGTCTTTCCGGCTGAGCGATTACGAGTTCAAAGGCAAGAGCCATGACGGCTTTGGCGAAGACTGGCCCATCAGCCTCGCGGACATGGACCCGTACTACTCACGCGTGGAAGAGATCTTTCAGGTTAGCGGCTCAAAAGAGGGCTTGCCGCAGATGCCCGATGGGAATTTTATTGAGGACCCCGATCTGTGGACCGGGTCACTGGACCGGCTCAAGGCCGCAGGGGCGAAGTTCAATATTCCGGTAACGCGGCAGCGCCGCGCGAATGGGCGCGATGGCCTTGCGAGCAGCGTGAACCTGCTGCTGCCGGATGCGGAGAAGACAGGAAAGCTGACCTCCATTGCAAATGCGGTGGTGCGCGAGATCAGCGTGGATAAAAGCACCGGGCTGCCGGATGGCTGCCACTTCGTGGACCGCCTCACCGGACGCGAGATGAACGTAAAGGCGCGCATTGTGGTGCTGGCGGCGGGAACGCTTGAAAGCACTCGGCTGTTGCTGAACTCGAAACTAGCGAACTCAAGCGGGCTGGTAGGCCGTTACCTGATGGACCAGGTTTACGGCCCAGGAATCACCTGTTCCGTTCCCGAGGCTCGCGGCGGCAATGCCAAGGGACTCATGGGCGGCGGGGCGATTATTCCGCGCTTCCGCAACATCACGGACAAGACAGACAAGTTTCTGCGCGGCTATGCCATGAATATATACAGCAGCGGCGGAGGAATGGATGCGCGTTGCTTTGCAGCCTATGGCGCGGAGCTCCAAAAGAAGATGGCCGAGTACAACGGCAGCGGCTTTCACTTCTCGCTGATGGGTGAGGTGCTGGGCCGATACGAAAATCATGTGGAGATTGACCCGGTAAAGACGGATGCCTGGGGGATTCCTGCGCTGCGAATCAAGACGAACTACACCGACAATGAGTTCAATATGGCCAAGGACGCTGTGGAGACAGCGTCTCAGGTGGCAGAAGCCGCGGGATTTGAGGTGTTGCGCAAAAACGTGGTGCCGAACCCGCCGGGATACAGCATCCACGAGGTAGGTACCTGCCGCATGGGGGATGACCCGAAAAAAAGCGTTCTGAACAAATGGAACCAAAGCCACGATCACAAGAATCTCTTTGTAGTGGATGGCGCGGGCTTCGCATCCGCCGGTTGGCAGAATCCAACCATGACGATTCTGTCGCTTTCCATGCGGGCGAGTGAGCATGTGGCAGAAGAGCGGAAGAAGATGAATATCTAAAAACAGGGACAAGGGAACAGGGAATAGGGAACAGAGTTATAGGTAAGGTGCAATATCTATAGATATTTGTGCTCTGGCTCCATCACGAAGGCTGCGCGAAACCGCGGCCCCTGGTGAGGTATTCTCCTGTTCATGCGCTTAACGCTGGCTCATATCGGCAATCGACTGGCTGCTTCCGATCCCTTTGAAAAGCTTACGCAGATGTGGCTTGAGCGAATGGGAAACTTCGCGGAGACAGAAAGCGCGGCATACCGCTCAGTAGAAGCGTTCTTTGAATCTCTCGCGCGCACGAAAAAGGGTGGGACACAAGTACTCGTTCTGCTCGACAGCCGCGGAAAACAGATGAGCTCTGAGGAGTTTGCCGCGTGGCTGGGTACACGGCGCGACTCCGGCGCAGCGCAGGTTATCTTTGCCATTGGCCCGGCAAGCGGCTGGGACGATGCGGCGCGCAAGCAGGCTGCGCTACTGCTTTCTCTGAGCAAAATGACACTCGCCCACGCGCTGGCTCGCGCCGTGCTGGCCGAACAGATCTACCGCGCAACAACAATTCTCACTGGGCATCCATACCACACAGGACACTAGATGGCGGAGTCGTAGAAGCTCTGCGCACGCGTCGGAGATGGCGCATACGATCCTGACCGGACGCAATCCATATCCGCTGCTTGTGGAGCCGGCGGACATTTTGTCCAGTTCAAAATGGAAAACTAAAACATGAACTAAAAACAACGATGCCGCCCAGTGCATTCTGCGTGGCATCGTTGTTTTTAGTAACGCAAGCCTACTTGGAACACGCTTGCCCACGCGCGGCCTTACCGCCCGCGGTCTTGGCATCGGCTTCGCTCATATACTTGCCCGCCTTGGTAGTGCCATAATCGGCTCCGCCATAGCAGTGGTACACCTTTGTGTTGGTGTTCAACCAAACCAGACCGGGTCCGCCGCCGGGCGCAACTGTCTTGGGCGTTGTGCTCTTAGCTGCTCCAGAGGTCGAAGCAGGCTTAGCCGCAGGAGCCGGAGTCGCGGCCGGAGCAGGCGTAGAAGCTGGCATTGCCGCGGGCGCGGGCGCAGGAGTTGGAGTTGAAGCGCCCGGAGTGCTCGGCTTTGCCGCAGTACTGGCAGCGAGCCAGGTATCTATTCCCTGATGCCCCTTGCAGGCGCCGGACCTGGTGGGAGAGGTAGTGTAAGTGCCGTCCTTACACTTACCGGTTGCGCCTGCCGGGGGAGCCTGAGCTAGCAGAGCACTCGGCGCGAGAATGAGGCCAGCGATGGCCGCTGCGATCAATTTCACTTTCATAAAAGTCCTATCCTTCCTTAGTCAGGCAGCTGATCTCGTTCCTGCCAGGCCGCCGAAATCGTATCGCACGGAGTCGTCTGGTGCAAAGGAAATTGTCACGCTACAACCAAAAGACTGCCGGAAGAATTTGCTTCAACTTCATGGCGTCCGGCGCCTCCTGAGCGTATATTGTTTTCCGTTCAAAGACCCTCAAGAAGAAAGGCGCGTAATGTATGAGCAGCATTTTTGACTCGGTATCAAAGCTTGCAGGCGGGCTGTTGGGCGGAGAAAGCGGCGGCACGGATAGCGCCACAACGGATCATCCTGCCGTAACAGGCGGACTTCTGCAGCAACTGGGCGGAACCGGCGGCCTGGGCAATTTGATCCAGACCATCCAGCAGAACGGCGGCGGCAGTATCGTGCAGGACATTGCCAGCGGCAATACCAGCGCGATTGACCCGAACCAGGTGGAGAATCTTCTGGCAGGATCGGGCCTTGTGGATGGCGTAGCGTCGAAGACGGGCCTATCCCCGGATCAAGTGAAGTCGAGCCTGGCGACAGTGCTGCCTATGCTGCTGCATCACAGCATTGCAAATGGCCACGTGACCGCCGATGGCCAGCCCGGCGACACACCGGCACCGGATGCGGGATCACTGCTGCAGTCAGTTTTGGGCAAACTTCTGTAACTTTCCCGTTCAAAAATCTGGCCCGTCGATCAGAGCATGTCTTTCTCGCACTGAGTGCATGAAAGGCGTGCTCATGAGTTGCTTCTTTCGTACGTTCCCGCCTCGGGTGCGCTCTTCGCCAGATCGCAGGCACGCCACATATACCAACTGGCCACGCTGCGGTAGGGCTTCCACTTGGCGGCGCGCCGGATCACAACTTCCGGCTTCGGCAGATCTTCCGCAGTCACGGCGCGGGTTTTGGGCAGGCGCATGAAGGTCAGCGCGAAGCCCTTGCGCACGCCGTAATCCGTAACAGGCAGCACATCCGGCCGGCCAAGGCGAAACATCAGCAGCATCTGTACGGTCCATTCGCCAATGCCGCGCACCGCGGTGAGCCGCTCAATGATCTCCTCGTCGGGAAGCTTGCGGATGACGGCATGAACGGGCACAGTGCCATCCAGGGTTTTCTCGGCCAGGTCGCGCAACGCCTTGATCTTGTTGCCGGAGACACCGCAGCCGCGCAGTCTCTCTTCCGGAAGATCGAGAAGAATCTGCGGCGCAGGTTCTCCGCCAAAGCACTCACACAGGCGGCCGTGGATCGTAGCCGCGGCCTTGCCGTGAAGCTGCTGGTAAATGATCGATTCGACCAGGGACTCGAAGGGCGAAGACCACGCATCCAGCCGCAACGTAAAAGGGCCGACGCGATCAATGAGCGCGCCAAGCTTCGCATCCGCAGCGCGGAGGTGCGCCACTGCCTCTTCCGGGTCAAATGGCAGTTTTCGGCTGCGTCCGTTGTGGATCATACGGGCGAGTGTACAGGATCGGGCGGCTCGTAGAGCGGTACGCATTTGCATTACTTTTCATTACTGAGTAATGTTGCTGCATGGAACGAACTACCCGCCAATTCACGATCTCTATGCCACCCGATCTGGCACGGCAGGTGGCCGCGACGGCAAAAGCCGAGAGCCGCACGGTGAGCGAGCTTTTCCGCGAAGCATTCCGCACATACCGGGCCGCTCGCATCCGAAAACTTCTCGATGAGTCGCAAAGAGAAGGGGCGGCAAAAAACCACATGGGTTATACACCGGACGATGTGCAGCGACTGGTCCATGAGGTGCGCCGCGAGCAGGAAGCGGAAGAGAAAAAGGCGCAGCGCTCAAAGTGATTATCGTTTTTGATACTGGAGTGTGGGTCTCTGCGCTGGAATATGGCGGTGTGCCCCAAAAAGCCATCTCCCACGCTTTTAGCGAAGAGCAGCTTGCGATCTCTGACTAGATTGAAGCAGAGATTCTGAGGATTTTGAGCAGCAAGTTTCATCACGATCCAATTGCCATTCAGACTCGACTGGATGAGTTCTGACTCATGCAATCGTTGTTAAAACCAGGGGTGAAGTCAGAGGCGTCTGTCGCGATCCCAAAGACGATCCGATTCTGGAAACCGCGTGGAAGGCCGATGCCAATTACCTGGTAGCGGGCGACAAGGACTTACTCGCGCTGAAAGAGTTTCGCGGTATTGCAATCATGACGCCTGCGGCATATTTACGACTTAGTTAACCGTTTCACAATCGCCTCCGTGTCGTATACGCAGCCAGCCCAGACTCCCCCGCTGGCCTGCACAAGCGCTGCCCAGAGGCGCGTATCGTCCGGCAGGCCAGCGTGGGGCTTGAGATCGGCGCGCGGCGCGCGATCGGCCAGGTACTTCGCGCCGTTCTCGCGGTCGAATTCTTTGCCATCGCAGCCGATAAAATCCACGCTGCCTACAAGGGCCTTGCGGTCAACGACGATGGAGATTGTATCTCCTTCCTGCACGCGGCCGATGGGACCTCCGGCCAGCGCCTCTGGCGAAATGTGTCCGATGCATGCACCCGTGGACACGCCGCTGAAGCGCGCATCCGTGAGCACGGCCACGCGCCTGGCATAGCTGAGATGCTTCAGGGCAGAAGTGACCTGGTAGATCTCCTCCATGCCCGCACCCAACGGGCCGCCGCAGATGAGCACAATCACGTCGCCCTGGCGGATTGCGCCTTCTTTGATGGCCCTTACAGCTGCCGTCTCCGTAGTGAAGACACGCGCCGGACCAGTATGGCGATAGATCTGATGCTCATCTACAAGAGAGGGATCAATGGCAGTGCTTTTGATGACGGAGCCTTCAGGGGCAAGATTGCCGAGGGGGAAGCAGACAGTCGAAGTCAACCCGTTAGTTCGTGCGCGGTCCGGCGAAAAGATCACGTCGTCTGAGTCAATACCGTCCTGATCGCGCAGTTGTTTTCTCAGGGCTAGTCTGCGTTCGCTTTGCTCCCACCAGTTGAGGTTTTCATCCAGCGTCTGGCCGGTAACGGTCATTGCCGAGGTGTCGAGCAAGCCGGCGCGGCGCAGATGCAGCATCACTTCCGGCACACCGCCGGCGAGAAACACCTGCACGGTGGCAAAGCCGCGCGGGCCGTTCGGCAGGGCGTCCACAAGACGTGGGGTCTGGCGGTTTACGTGCTGCCAATCTTCCACTACAGGACGACGCAAGCCCGCCGCATGAGCGATTGCCGGGATATGCAGCAGAAGATTCGTCGAACCGCCGAAAGCCGCATGGAGAATCATGGCGTTTTCGATTGCAGCGTCTGTCAGGATCGCGCTGGTTGCGAGTTTAGTTTGATACATACGCAACAGCGCGCGCGCGGAGCGTGCCGCGGCATCGAGCCAGATGGCGTGCCCGGATGGAGCAAGCGCCGAGTGAGGCAGTGCCAGACCGAGAGCCTCTGCCACAACCTGCGATGTGGCCGCAGTGCCAAGAAACTGGCAGCCACCGCCCGGCGATGCGCATGCATGGCAGCCAACTTCCGCAGCGTATTCCAAGCTGATCTCGCCCTGCGCGAATCGTGCGCCAATTGTCTGAACTTTGCCTGCATCTTCACCGCTCTCCGGCAGCAGCGTTACGCCGCCGGGCACAAGGATGGATGGAATTTCTGCCGATGACGCAAGCGCCATCATCATGGCCGGCAGCCCTTTGTCGCAGGTGGCAATGCCCATGACGCCCTTGCGAGTAGGCAGAGATCGCATCAGCCGCCGCAACACTATGGCTGCGTCATTACGGAATGGCAGCGAGTCCATCATGGCCGCAGTTCCCTGGCTGCGGCCATCGCAGGGATCGGTGCATGCACCGGCAAAGGGGATGGATTCAAGCGACTTGAATTCGCGCGCAGCCGCTTCCACAAGTAAACCCACCTCCCAGTGGCCGGTATGGAAGCCAAGCGCAACGGGCGTGCCATCTGGCGCACGGACGCCTCCATGCGTGCTGAGGATAAGAAATTCGGGATCAAGCAGACGCGCCGGAGCCCAGCCCATGCCGGCATTCTGGCTAAGACCGAAGAGATTGCCGGAAGGCTGCTGAAGAAGCATCTCCGCGCTTAAAGGCAACGAGCCGGAGCTGCCCGGCGTGTGCGTGCGGACGGAGGCAAAATCGGCTGCCGAGCTTTCGAGAACGGAGGCGACGGAAACGGGAGGCATCGTTATGGTTATACTCCGGTACGGGCGCCAGGAGGCTGGATGGACGGAGCGGATTTGCCGAAGCGCTGGGCGCGCATCCTGCCCGCGGCGTTTATCACCTATAGCCTGGCCTATCTTGACCGCTCGAATTACGGTTTCGGGGCCGCGGCGGGCATGGCTGAGGAGCTGCACATCAGCCAGCAGCGGTCGGCGCTGCTGGGCGCCATGTTTTTTCTCGGTTACACATTCCTGCAGATTCCCGGAACCGCTTATGCCGCAAAACACAGCGCGCGCAGGCTGATTTTTGTAGCGCTGCTAGCGTGGGGAACTTTCTCCGCACTCACAGGAGTCATTCGCAACTTCTGGCTTCTGGCCGCGGATCGGCTTCTGCTCGGCGCGGCGGAGAGCTTCGTCTTTCCCGCAATGCTTGTGCTGCTCACGCGCTGGTTCACGCGCGCAGAGCGCTCCCGCGCCACAGCCCTGCTGATGCTTGGCAACCCGGTCACGGTGCTGTGGATGTCCGCCGTGACAGGATTTCTGATTCGCGCGCAGGGATGGCGGACGACGTTTGTACTTGAAGGATCGATCTCCGTTGTGTGGGCATTCCTCTGGCTCGTCACAGTGAGCGATACCCCACAACACGCAGCATGGATGAACGAACCGAGCCGCGAGGCACTCCGTCAGGAGCTGGAGCGCGAGCAGCAGTCGCTGCCGGGCATTCCGAATCTGCGAATAGCATTTGGCTTCCCGAATGTTTCGCGTCTATGCGTTCAGTATTTTTTCTGGAGCCTGGGCGTGTATGGCTTTGTGCTGTGGCTTCCGGTGGTCATCAGCAAGGCATCCGGGCTGCCAATTCACATCACAGGGCTGCTGGTGGCTGCTCCGTATCTCTTCGCAGCCATCGGAATGGTCGTAGTAGCGCACTCTTCGGATCGCACCAAGCGGCGCAAGCCCTATATCTGGCCGCTGCTGATGCTTGCCGGAGCGGCGCTCGGCGCATCGTGCCTGCTAGCGCCGCACTCCTTCGCCTGGACGTATGTGTTTCTCGTGATTGCGGGCGCGGGAATGTATGCGCCTTATGGGCCGTTCTTCTCCATTATCCCGGAGATGCTGCCGCGCAACGTAGCCGGCGGAGTCATGGCGCTGATCAATAGCTGCGGAGCGCTGGGCGGGTTTGCGGGAACGTATCTTGTGGGCCTGCTGCAGGCATGGACGGGCGGCCCGCAGGCAGGATTTATGCTGATGTCATTCTCATTGGTAGTCTCGGGAATTATTCTCGCGGGTATGCGGCCATCGCCGCAGGAGGCACGCGCATGATTCTTTATCGTCCGCACCGGAACGAACTGGTTGTGGAACACGGAGGCCGCTATTTTTCGCTTCCGGACGAATCCCTGGATGAGTTCCTCGCTCACGAGGATCTGCATGCTTATCTCGAATCGGTTATCTCGGCCGGTGGCCGCGTCATGCCGTTTGATACGGCATCTCTGCGCGCGCCCATCGGCTCGCAGGAGGTATGGGCGGCGGGTGTGACGTATTTCCGCAGCAGGACGGCGCGCATGGAAGAGTCAAAGGACGCGGGCGGAGGCAGCTTTTACGACCGCGTGTATACGGCGGAGCGTCCGGAGTTGTTCTTCAAGGCAATGCCGTACAAGGTGGTTGGCTCGGGCTCCCCGGTTCACATCCGTAAAGACGCTACATGGAGCGTGCCTGAGCCGGAACTCGCGCTGTGCGTGAATTCGTCGGGCCAGATTGTCGGCTATACCATCGGCAATGACATGAGCTCGCGCGATATTGAAGGCCAGAATCTGCTGTATCTTCCGCAGGCAAAGATCTGGGACGGAAGCTGTGCGCTGGGGCCTGGAATACTGCTGACGACGGAGCCATTGTCCGCCGAAACGCGCATTCAGATTGCGATTGAGCGCAGCGAGCAGACGGTCTTCTCCGGCGAAACATCGCTCAAGGAGATGAAGCGCAGGCCGGAGGAACTCGTCGAATATCTCTTCCGCGATCAGACCTTTCCGTTCGGATGCTTTCTGCTGACCGGAACGGGCATTGTTCCGCCGGACGACTTTACGCTGGAGAGGGGCGACCACATCGCCATCTCGATCGATGGGATCGGCACGCTGAAAAATCATGTGGCGTAGAGGCCTGTGCGCGGCAACGTTGCTGGCATGCGTCACGTGCGCTGCGCCAGCATCTCCGCAGGCATCACAAGCACCAGCGCAGGCAAAAATTCCAGATAGCGAACGGCTGGACGTGAATCGCGCCAGCCTAATTGATCTGGAAAAGCTACCCGGCATGACGCAAATATGGGCGGAGCGCATCGTGCGCTTCCGCCCGTATCATTCAAAGCTCGATCTGGTGAACAAGGGCATAATACCACCGCATGTTTATCACAAAATCGAACCATTCGTTGTGGCACATCGTGAACCTTACTAGCTGATGGTCACGAATGATAGCTTATTAGTTAAGCCTTCATCACATGCACCTAAATCAATCCCAGCTTTCATTTACTTGCTGCTTTCAAGACTTTCGTACTGCGGATGGTTTTATCGGAGATCCTGGTACAGCCAGCCCCGCTGCATCGCACTCTCAGCAAGAATCTTTGCGGCCTTTTCAATAGCTCTCTTTGCAAGGTTCGAGAAGTTAATCGTGCAATGTTCCGGATAGGAAACTCCATCCGCTACGACGCTAAGAGAGTGCATGGCGCACTCCGCATTGGTAACAGCCATCACACCGGAAGAAACTAATCCCAGCGTTCCGGTATAGTGCTCCCACGCGGCTTGCGGCTGAATCTTGTCTCCATCATAAGCGGATAGTTTGTTTTCATCCTTAGGGGTAGGACGAAAAGCCTGTGATGTAGGCCGGCCATTTTGGACAAAGCCGGGGTGTATCTGTCGGTACAGCAAAGTATCAGGCCTCACTCTTGATTTGCCCCCATCGTTTGGCCATCAATTTCCGCAAGTACCTGATTGAGTTGCTTCCAGCCGCTATCCTCGGCAAAGCGGAATTGTAAATCCTTACTGGCGTGATCCTTAAGATTCAGGGCCTGATATTCTCCTTCTTGCGTATCCAGGTTCATCTCAAGAGTTATGGACCAGTCATGCAAACGCCACTCAGCCTGAACACCCCCCTCTACCGTGGGGTATAGATAGGGCAAAGGCAATTCAGCACTAAAGTACGTTTCAAAGGCTTCCGCCAGCCATACCAGCTTGCCCCTCGCCGGGGCACGACCTTTGCCGTCCAGCCATCCATCCTTGAGCTTGGCAATCTGTTCAAGCCTTAAAGTCGTATCCAAAGGATCAAGCGGAGTAATGTGCTCAATCGATTCAAATCCCTTGATGCGGTCGGCGCGATCTCTTTGCGCTATGCCCTGAATCAGGACAAATACCTCGCTGTGATATCCCTTCAGCGCATCCAGAACGGTATCTCGATATTTGTCGTCCATCGGCGCTTTGGCTCTGGCACCGTCGCTTAATTCAAATTCAAAGCTATCCTGGGCTTGGTTCACTTCATAGACCTTGGCCCGCAGAGCGGCCTCTTCCGTCCATGTTTCCACTTTCGCAGCCCGAATCAGCTGCTTTCTTACATCCGTATTGAAGATCACGGGGCCTTGCTGGCGAGAGAATTCAATCGATTCCCCACTGCGCAAGCTGCGGCCAAAACGGTCAAAGTAGCCAAGAAAGCTGGGAGGCAAGTGTGGAGACAGCCCTTCCGCAGATTGTGCGATGGCCTCCACAATGTCTGTTTTGGCCTGCTCAAAATATTGAGCATTTTGAGGTGGCACCAGCAAGGAGTATGAAAGCACAATCGCTAGGATCGCACTGCCGTCCTCAACTCCGACGAGCTGGAGTTCAATGTCTTTTGCAAAATTGCGCTGGACACGCTCGCGGCCCGGATGTTCTTGAAGAAATTTCCACTTCGCAACTTCGACGAGCATCTCCTGGAGTGCAGCGAAATCCTTCAACAGCTCAAGCGGAACCGCATGGCCGCTAAAGCGTTCGCCAATTAATTTTGGCCTCCAGAAGTCCTGTTTCACGTATTACTCCAAGCTCCTGAAACAAAGAATCTTATTTTCGCATCAACGCAATGAAAAAGCGCGGTGCCCTTTAGTCTACCTCGTCTTATTGGATCAGAACAATTAGCCTTCCAATGCCACATCAGACTAAGCCCATTCCAATTGCCTGCACTATCTCTTACGCGTGTGCCAGCTCTTCAGTCTCTCCTTTTATCTCGTTGCCGGGCCTGACAGCATTGCGTCTCAAAAGCCCGCTCAGAATCACGTAGAGCACCGGAATGAAGAAGAGGTTAAGCACGGTGGAAAGCACCATGCCGCCCACAATCGTTGTGCCTACCGAGCGGCGGCCCAGCGAGCCCGCGCCGGTGGCAAAGACCAGCGGCAAGACACCGAGGATGAATGCGAAGGAGGTCATGAGGATAGGCCGCAAGCGCAGCTCGGCGGCTTCAATCGCGGCTTCTGCAATGGAGCGACCCTGGCGGCGAAGCTGCTCGGCGAACTCAACTATAAGAATCGCGTTCTTGGCTGAGAGGCCGATGAGCATGACGAGTCCAATCTGGCAGTAGACATCATCCGCAAGACCGCGCATCAAGACAAGGCCCAGAGCGCCGAGTACTGCCATGGGCACGGCAAGCAGGATGATGAAGGGCAGAGCAAAGCTCTCATACTGCGCCGACAGCGTGAGATAGACGACGAGGATGCCGAGAGCAAAGATGATCACCGCTTTGCCGCCGGATTCGATTTCGTCCAGCGTGAGGCCGGTCCACTGGTATGTCATACCGGGCATCATGGCGCTTTTGGCCAGCTCCTCCATGCCGGCAATCGCCTGGCCTGAGCTGTAACCGGGTGCACCCGAGCCGTCTATCTCGACTGACCGGAAGAGGTTGTAGTGGGTGATAACCGGAGGTCCGGCACTGTTGACGATGGTGGCGATATTGTCGAGCGGCACCATCGTCGAATTGTTCGACCGGACGTAGAAGTTGTGCAGGTCGCTCTGCTTCATGCGGAAGGGTTGATCGGCCTGCGCATAGACGCGATAGGTACGGTTGTTGTAGTCGAAGTCGTTGACATACTCCGATCCCATGAAGACGCTGAGTGTATCCGTGACCTGCGAGAGGGGAATGTTGAGCGACTTGGCCTTCTCGCGGTCAATGGTGACGAGCACCTGCGGGTCGTTGGCGGAGAACTGCGTGAAGACGTTGGAGAGATCCTTGCGCGTGCGGGCCGTGCCCATGATCTGGTGGGCCACGCGGTCCAGGTCTGCAAGCGTGTTGCGGCCTTCATCCTGGAGCATGAACTGGAAGCCGCCCACGGAACCGACTCCCGACACAGCCGGAGGCTGAATCATCTGCACAATGCCGCCGCCGGGCAAGAACATCAGCGGCGCAAGCCTGGGCGAGAGCCTCTGCACCATGTCCGCGGCGGAGTGGCCTTTGCCTCGGCGCTGGTCGGCGGGAGTGGTGGCTACGAACATGATGCCGGCGTTGGACGTTGCGCCGTTAAAGCCGAAGCCCATGACGGAGAAGACGCCGGCAACATCCGGGTCCGGCGAAATGATGGCCTGGGCGCGGTTGGCAAGATCGGCGGTGTAGGTCAGCGAGGATCCCGGAGGCGCCTGCACGATCACCATCACGTAACCCTGATCTTCCTGCGGAATGAAGCCGGTAGGCACGCGCTGGTAAAGCCAGACCGTTACGCCAAGACCGCCGATAAACAGCAGAAGCAGCAGATAGCGCAGCCGCAGTGCAACGTGAACCAACTTTGCATAGGTGCGGCCAAGCCAGTTGATCGCGCCGTCCGTACCGTGAACAAAGGCTGCGAATGCCCTTGAGAGCGGCTTGATGTGCAGGAAGTCAAGCTGGCGCGGACGCTCTTCTTCGCCGCGCAGGAAGAGCGCGGAGAGCGCGGGCGAAAGGGTCAGTGCGTTGAAGGCGGAGATGGCAATCGAGAATGCAATGGTAAGTGAGAATTGCCGGTAGAGAATGCCGGTGGTGCCGGGAAAGAACGAGACCGGCACGAAGACTGCGATCAGCACCAGTGAAGTAGCAATGACGGCGCTGGTGACCTCATTCATGGCGTGCGATGCGGCCAGGTGCGGGTCCGAGTGTTCCAGATGAATGTGGCGCTGCACGTTTTCGATGACGACGATGGCGTCGTCCACCACGAGGCCCGTGGCCAGCGTAATGCCGAAGAGCGTGAGCGTGTTGATGGAGAAGCCGAACATCTTGATGAAGGCGAAAGTGCCAATCAGCGAGACCGGAATCGTAACAGCGGGAATGATCGTCGCGCGCCAGTCCAACAGGAAGAGGAAGATGACGACGATGACGATCACGATCGCTTCGCCGAGCGTGCTCATCACTTCCTTGATGGAGTCGCCGACTGAGGTGGTGCTGTCAAAGGCGATGGTGTACTCCAGGCCCGGAGGAAATGTCTTCTTCAGGTCCTCGAGAACGATACGCGCCTGCTTATCAACTTCGAGCGCATTGGCGTTTGCCAACTGCTGCACGCCGATGCCAATGGCATCGCGGCCGGAAAACTTGAGCGATGTGCTGTAATCTTCCGCGCCCACCTCGCTGTGGCCCACATCGCGCAGCAGCACCAGGCCGTTGGGCGAGTTCTTCACGATAATGTTGTCGAACTCTTGTGGACTGCTCAGTCGGCCAATGACGCGCACAGGCACCTGGTAGGCCTGCGAGTCGTTGGCAGGCTGCTGGCCGAGCTGGCCGGCGGGAATCTCTATGTTCTGCTCGGAGAGCGCACTGATCACATCCGTAGCGGTAAGGCTGCGGCTGGCCAGCTTCACCGGATCAAGCCACACGCGCATGGCGTACTTGCGCTCGCCGAAGATCTGCACATCGCCCACGCCCGGCACACGCTTGAGTGCATCCTTCACGTACACGTCAAGATAGTTGGAGATGAACTCAGGCGAGTAGCGGCCATCGAGCGTATAGAAGCCTGCGCCGAAGACGAAGTTCGCGTTCGTCTTGGTGATGGTGACTCCGGCCTGATTCACAGCGGAGGGCAAACGTCCCTGCACGCTGGCAACGCGGTTCTGCACGTCCACCGCGCCAATGTCCAGGCTGTAGCCGGTGTCGAAGGTGACAGTAATGGTGCTGACACCGGAGTTAGTGCTGGAGGAGCTGATATAGCGCATGCCCTCCACGCCGTTGATCGACTCCTCAAGCGGAATGGTGACAGCTTTTTCCACCGTGTCGGCGTTTGCGCCCACGTAACTGCTGGTGACGGTCACCTGCGGCGGCGCAAGATTCGGATACATGGCGATGGGTAGCGTGGGAATGCACACTGCGCCGGCCAGAATGATCAGCAGTGCGCACACAGTGGCAAATACCGGCCTGCGAATAAAGAAATCTACGAACAAAGCGAGCCTTCCTTCTGTTGAGGGCTATCGCCGGCTGCGTGTACAAGCCTGGACGAATGGAAACATACTTGTGGGCTGGGCTGCGGTCTTGCTAGCTTCCCGGCAACTGCGACACAGGCATTCCATTCACCAGAAACTGCGTGCCTGAGGTAATCACCTTGTCGCCCTCATTGAGGCCGGCGGTGACGGCGTAGTTGTTACCCACGGTATCGCCCAGCGTTACAGGCATCTGAGTGGCAACGAGGTGACCGTTCTGCTGCCTGGCTACATAGACAAAGCTCTGGCCGCCCAGGCGCGAAACGGCGAGCACCGGCACGGTGGCCGTCGGCTTCGTACTCCAGATAATCCGCGCCTTTACCAACTGCGCATTCCGCAGAAGCTCAGATCCGGAGCGCACAGGAGCCTTCACGAGCACGCCCTGCACGGTCGAGTCCACCTGTGGCGAGAGGAAATCGATATTCGTCTTTTCCAGCACGTTGCCGTTCGTGTCCGTCAGGTCCACTTCCAGGCCCTGCTTCAACTGCGCGCCGCGCTCGGTCGGCACATAAATGTAGGCCTCAAGGTCCTTGTTCTCATCCACTGTGGTCAGCAGCGTGGTAGGAGAGACATAGTCCCCCACATGCACGGGAATGTCGCCAACAATGCCATCGTACGGAGCGCGGATCGTATAGTACGCCAACTGCTCCACCTGCGACTGCCCCGTTGCCGTGGAGGATTCGTAATCGGCCTTCGCGTTCGCATAAGCCTGCTGCGCCTGCTCAAAGACATCGCGGCTGGTGATACCGGCCTCGAAAAGTTTCTTCTGGCGGCCGAACTCGCTGGTGTTGTAATCGAGGACTGCCTTCTTCTGCTGCACGGTAGCTTGCTGCGCGTTCACCGCGGCCTGCTGATACAGCGGATCGATGGTCATCAGGATCTCGCCGGATGTAACGCGGTCCCCGGATTTCGCCCGAATACCCGTCAGGCGGCCGTTCACCTGCGGCTGCAATGTGGCCGAGCGACGGGATTTTATGGTGGCTACGTACTCGCTGGCCTGGGCAACAGGCGAGAGCGAGACGGCCACCGTCTGCACCGGCAGGGCCTGGGCGGCCGGTGCCGGGGGAGCAGCCTGCTTGCATCCCGCAAGCACGGCCATTCCGAGAAGCGCTGCAGAGACTGGCTGAAAAATAGCAGATATAGATTTCAAAACGTTACCCTCGCTGGTTGCGCCTGGCCTCTCGTTATGCTCTGTCCTATTAAGACTGGCCGGGGCCGGCACTTGCTGGTAATACAGACTGTGAAAGATGGCGGTTCCGGACTGATTTTTCGGAGTTACGATTCCGGGTGCTGGCAATTCAGATTCGGGAGGCCCTCTCATTGTCGCAAAATATTCGCTTGGATTGAGAGTCAGGGGTGACTGGGCTGGAAATCATCCGCCAATTCAGTAATTTCGGCGATGCCGCATACGAGTGCGCATAGATATAAATTGCCGGCGTGGAAGTCCGTCTCAGCCCTGCGCAATCAGCTTGCCCTTTTTCACCGTAAACCGCTGGCCGCGCCAGACGATTGTATTTCCGGCAAAGCCCGCGATCCAAAGCCCAAAGGCCACCGCGTCCCGGAAAGGCAGCAGCCACAGACTCGGCAGCGCCTGGCGGTCTGAGAGAATCCGCGCTCCCACGGTCATCGCCAACGCGAGCCGCAGAAAGAACGCAAGCGCAAAGAGCCAGATGCTGAGCAGGCTGAAGCCGCTTGCCATCAGATTCAGCATTGCCCAGGCCAGCCCATACGTGAAGTGCATCCCCGAATAGCCCAGCGGACGCGCATCGCGAACGGTGCGGTACCAGCGGAGCTGGTGGTCCAGAAAGCCGCGCCAGTTATAAGCCGGAACGCTGGTCTCAACCACATCCGGCGCAAGCACAACGCGAAAACCGGCCTTGTGTACCCGCACGCCAAGCTCGTAGTCATCGGCCAGGTGGTCGGCAAGCGCCGCAAGCCCACCAGCAGCCTCAACCGCCTCACGGGTCACGGCAAGCGTCGATCCGAGACCGAATCGCATACCGCGTTCCATCAGAACCGTCAGCAGCACACTCGGCAGAAAATCCGTGGAAATGCCAAGCGATTCAAGCTGCGAAGGCAAAGTACCATGAGCGCGGCCCCGATACAGTGCCGTCACCAGCCCCACAGGCTGCTTGCCCGGCTCGGCAAAAGATGCCATTACGCGCTCCAGATAACGCGGTGAAACCGTAATGTCGGAGTCATTGATGAGCAGATAAGGATGCGCGGCGTGAGGAATGAGCTGAACCAGCGTGCTGACCTTGCCATTTGTGCCCAGCCGTTCCGGCGTCTCAATCAGCCGAATCGGAGTGCCAGGGAATTCATTCTGAAGGCGTAAAACGGCTGCGACCGCGGGATCGTCCTGCGAAGAAACTCCAAAAAGAATCTCGTACTGCCCGGCATAGCTCTGGCGGCAGTGCGAGCGAAAGGCCTCCATCATGCCCGGATCGAGGCCCTTGAGCGATTTCAGGATGGAAAGCGGGGGAGTAAAGGGAGTGTCGGCGTGAGCCAACTCACGAAGCTGCCGGCTGCGGCGGGCAAGGTAAACATAGGCCGCCACCAGCGCCACCAGATAATAGCCCATCCCCGCCACGGTCAGCACCGTGGTCGCCAGCTCCACGGCATGGGCGTAAACATGTGGCATGAATACAGTTTACAGGGGGCAGAGATCAGGGGTCAGGGGTCAGATCGACTCTGTGCTGGGAAGCCAGAACTGACAGAAGCTTGCCGACGGACAAGAAAGCTCACTCCAGATAGAACCAAGCTGGCCTCCGATCCCTGAAACCTGATCCCTGAATTAAATATGGCAGCTCGCCAGCCCGCGCTTTTCCAGATACCGCTGATGGTAATCCTCGGCGCGCCAGAAGGTCTCCGCCGGAACTACCTGCGTCACGATCTTTTTCGGCTCGAAGCGGCCTTCGGCGTTAAGCGCTTCAATCTTCGCCTTCGCCTCGGCCTCCTGCTCCGGCGAGTGGAAAAAGACCGCGGAGCGGTACTGCGTTCCCCAGTCCGGCCCCTGGCGATTCATCGTGGTCGGGTCGTGAAGCTGGAAAAACGCGTCCAGAAGCTGCCCGTAGCCGATCTTTTCCGGATCGAAGTCGACTTCTACGACTTCGACATGGGTAGGCTGCCCACGATTCGGCTGTCCATCCTGTGTGCAGACATCCTTGTAACTGGGGTTTTCCTGGCTTCCGCCTTCATACCCCACGGCAGTAGCCGTCACGCCGGGCATCGCGGCAAATGCAGCCTCAACGCCCCAGAAACAGCCAGCCCCAAACGTAGCTTTTTGTGTGTCCATATCTGGTTAGATGTCCCTTCCTCGGCCACGGTTCGAGCCTGGGCGCGGGCTGCCGCCCCTCGGGCCAGATTTGGGCCCAGATTTGAACCCAGATTTAGGCCCAGACTTGAAGCCCGGCTTGGAGCCAGACTTAAAGCCGCCACGCGCGCCGCCAGCTTTCGGGCCGCTTGATTTAAATCCGGATGACTTGAAAGCGGGCTTGCCGGATGGTCTTCCGGACGATGTGCCGCCGGGTCTGGGGCCGGACCTGGGGCTGGATTTAAAGCCCGCGCCGCCTCCGGAGTCACTGCTCGATCTGCCTGCCGGCCTGTCATCGAATTTTCTGCCGCCGCCTTCGCGAGCCTTGCCAAAACCGCTGCCCTGATCCGGGAATCGGCTGCTGGGCCGGAAAGACTGGCCGGCACGAGGGCCTGAAGGACGTTCCCGGAAACCACGTTCCCCTGTACCTCTACCCTCAGAACTGCGTCCCTCGCTGCGCCCCGGCCCTCTGTCTGCACTCCGGCCCTGGTAGCCGCCCGGCCGCCGGTCTTGAGGACGCTCCGGTCCCCTGCTGAAACGCTCACGGGGTGCTTGCGTGCCGTCAGAGTCCTGCTTCGGCTCAAAAGGACGCTTGGGGAACGGCTTGCTGGGTCCACTGTCGAACCGCTTGGCGCCGAAACCTGTGCCGGATCCAGACCGTGCCGGACGATCAAAGGACCGGGTAGGCGGACGTGTGTCTGAACGTGAATCGGAGCGTGCGCCCGAACGTGTGTCTGGACGCCTTGTGCCAAATGCTGGCCTGCCTGGCGGTCTGCCAGTGCGCTCGCCGCGTCCCGAGTCTGGGCGCGAATCAGATCGCCCAGGACCAAACGATGGCCTGCTCGTACCGAATCCGGCCCTGCCTGCGGGTCTGCTGGGACGCTCATCGCGCCCTGAATCGGGACGTGCGCCTGAACGAGTATCTGGACGCGAATCGGGCCGGCCAGTACCGAACGCCGGCCTGCCAGCGCCGAATCCGGCCCTGCCTGGGGGCCTGCCGGACTCCTCGCCGCCTCGGTCGTCACGCCGCGGCGCAAAGCCACGTGCCCGATCCGCGCCGCCCGCTCCCTGATCTCTACCCTGATAACGGAAGTTCTTCCCGTAAGGCCGCTTGACGCGTTCCTTTGCCGCTTCATGGTCTACAGTGCGGCCGGCCTCTTTAGGCAGCAAAACGCTGAAGTCGATTTTGCGGCGTTTGAACTTGCCCTTCGCGGCCAGGCGCAGCATATCCACCTCTTCCGCCACCAGCTCACGCATGGTGCCCGCCTCAATGTCCAGCACCAGCGGGCCATACGCCACGCGGCGAATCTTCTCCACGCGATGGCCGATCTCTTCAAACATCTTTCGCAGCTCGCGATTGCGGCCTTCGATCAGAACTATTTCGTACCAGGGATTCTCCCCGGCCCGCACCATGCGGATGCGAGCAGGCGACGTACGGACTCGCCCCTCGCCGGGCTGGCCCTTGGCAATCGTCACACCTGTGCGCAGCCGCTCAAGCTCTTCCTCGCTCGGCGCGCCGGATACCTTCACCAGATACGTTTTTTCCACGCCCGATGCGGCGCGGGTGAGCTCATTGGCCAGCGGGCCGTCATTGGTCACCAGCAATAGCCCTTCGCTCTGGTAGTCCAGCCTGCCCACCGGATAAAGCCGCTCACCCTGGCGCTCAAAAAACTTCATCACCGTCGGGCGGCCTTCAGGATCGCTGACCGTAGTTACAAAGCCGCGCGGCTTGTTGAGAATAAAGTAGCGCAGGCGCTCGGATCCCTGCAGCAGTTTGCCATCCACGCGGATGTGATCGCGCGTGAGATCCGCCTTGAAACCGGCAGTGGTGATGACCTGCCCGTTCACCTGCACGTGGCCCTCGGCAATCAGCTCCTCGGCATGGCGGCGGCTGGCAATGCCCGCATGCGCCAGAATCTTCTGCAGCCGTTCCTCATGGCGCGGCTCTTCTTGTTCAGATGCCGTGTACTCCGGTGGCTCTACGCCAACGTACAGCTCCCGCTCGCTGGCAGCCTCGTGTGGCGCGGGCTCTTCCTCTTCCAGAAGCTCTTCGTCCAGCTCTTCAGGCTCCGCGATTTCAAGATCAGCAGTTTCCTCGTCCGGAGCAGTGAGCTGCTCCAACGGCAACTCCGGCCCAGCGACGGCCTTAGTGGCCTTCTTCGGCTTCGGGCTTGCTGATTCCTTCACCGGAGCCTTCCTGACCGGCGTTTTCTTCGCCGCTGTTTTCTGGATGGTGGCCTTCTTCACCGGCGTCTTTACCGCCGCCGTCTTCTTCGCTGCTGCCTTCACCGGCGCTGCTGCTTTCTTCGGCTCCGCTTTTTTCGGCGCCGCCTTCTTCGCTGCTGCTTTCTTTACTGCCATCGCTTGCGGCCTCTGTTTCTGCCTGCCGGCTTGTTTCTTCCAGGCCCGGTTCTTCTAAGTCGTGTTCTTCTAAACCATGCCCATCTGAATTGGATGCGCTTTCGGAGGCTGCCTCCCCGGCAGGCTCCATTTCGTCGATTTCGCTCGCCGCGATCTTCTCGAACTCCTCCATCGAAGGCAGCTCGGAGAGGTCCTTGAGCCCAAAGCGCAGCAGGAACTCCCTGGTCGTCTTATAAAGGATCGGCCGGCCGATCACCTGCTTGCGCCCGGCCGTAGCAATCAGCTTACGCGCCATCAGCGATCCAAGCACGCCGCCCGACTCGACGCCGCGAATCTCCGAGACCTCCGGCGCGGTAACGGGCTGCTTGTAAGCAATCACGGCCAGCGTCTCAAGCGCGGGCAGCGAGAGCTTCATCGGCGGCTTCAGGCTCTTGACGAAAAGGCGCACGGCGTCATGGCAGGAGGGCTTGGTGCCCATGCGGTAGCCGCCCGCAATCTCTCGAATCTCCACGCCGCGCTCATCCGCCTCGTAGTTCGCAATCAGCTCGGCCAGAATGCCCTTCAAAATACTTCTGACCTCCTTGTCGCGGGCCCTGGCCTCACGCCTGGCTTCGGATTCCGCATCCACAGCATGCTCCGCGGCAGCTTCTCCAGCCGGCTCAGCATTAGGCTCAGCCTCTTCGGTGGTAGCTTCCGCGGCAGTTTCCGCAACGGGCTCCTCCGGCGCAATCAACGGCAGCGTCTCAGCTACGGGCTCTTCGTTAGCCGCCTTGGCAGCTTTGTACTCCAACGCTTCCGCGGCAAAAAGGGCGGCGAGCTGCGCGAGCGTAATCGGCTCCTCGGCAGCGTAAATAACGGCTTCCAGCTTGGCTTTCAGGCTCATTCCATCATCCATGTTAAAGGACGCGACCGGCGCATGTTAGCTCAGTAATGGGCTGAGGTTCAAAGAAGTAACTCTCACCCCACGCACACCAGCCATGCGCTACTGCGCGGAAGCGTTGCTCTTCTCCAGCTTGTTCAGGTTTTTCCGCGTAATTCCTGCTTCTTGAAAATGCGTGGCAACGGCCCCGTTGCAGTTCTCAATCGCAAGCTGCTTATGGCCCGCGGCCGCGCACCCAGGCAATCATCCATCCGCTCGCCGCGGTCCGGTAAAATTCCTCGCCGCATGGTAATGTATGCTGACCGCAATACCGCAAGTGAAGCTCGTCCCCCTATCCAAAGTGAGGTAGCGTTCTTAAATGGACGAACATGCCGCAGGGCAGCTCATGCCTGAGCCTCTTACAACGCCGGCGCAGGAACTGGTGCTCGTCGAAAACGTCACCAAAACCTTTGACTACAAAGATGCGCTGAAGAACATCAGCTTCGGAGTTCCCGCAGGGCAGATCTGTGGGCTGCTGGGGCCGAACGGCGCGGGCAAAACCACGCTCTTCCGGCTGATGATGGGAATTCTCAAGGCTACAGAAGGACGCATCGCCATCGACGGTCTCGACGCCTTTGAAGAGCGCGTCGAGGTGAAGCGGCGCATCGGCTTTCTGCCCGACGAGCCGGTCTTTTATTCTTACCTCACAGGCCGCGAGCACCTCAAACTGAGCGCGGCAATGCACGGCCTCGACGCCGAAGATGCCTTCTCCCGCATGGAACCGTTGATCGAGCGCCTTCGGCTCGCCGATGACATTGACAACTACGCCGAGGACTACTCACGCGGCATGAAAAAGAAGCTGGGGCTGCTGCTCGCCATGTTGCACCAGCCCAGGCTACTCGTGCTCGACGAACCGACAAACGGCCTCGACGTGGAATCAACTCACCTCTTCTACGGCCTCATTCATGACACCGCCGCGCTGGGTGTGACGGTGCTCTTTTCCACGCATCTCATGGACCATGTTGCGCGGCTCTGTACACACGCCGTCGTTATTCGCGAGGGCCAACTGGCCGCAAAGGGTACCCTCGACGAGCTGCGCGCACTCAGCGGCAAGAACGATCTCGAAGAAATCTTCCTCGAACTCACTGCGAGGCCGCCGCAGGCATGAGCACATCCGGCAAAACGAAGCCGAGCTGGTGGAGCACAGTGGGTTTGCTTCTGCGCAATGCGCGGCGTCGTGCAGTGGGCCGTCGGCAGCGAGCACAGCAGCTTCTAAATCAGCGCACCGGTAAATCGACAAGCAACTTGAGCGCGCTTGGCTACTTTTTTTCAACCCTGCTCTACGTTGTCGTGAACGTTCTTAGCGCATTCATGATGATTTCAGCTGTCGGAAGCGGGCAGCGCGCCGAAATCGAGCGGCAGGGGAAGATCGTCGTCAGCCGCGGTTTCTATAACTACACAATGGCGGCGGGCGTAGGCGGTGGCGGCTATAACGATGCAGGCACATTTCGGAGACCACTGAATCCCTCGGACCTCAACTCTCGGATGGTTTCCGACGAAGCCAAAGAGATTTCTGAAAAGGAAGGCGGCTCGCGCGCAGAGATTGAAGCGCATTTGCGTACGGTGGTGGCAGAAAAAGGAATCACAGGTCTGGTGGAACAGCAAGCTGCCGCGCCCGGCATTCGCGCCCTCGCCTTCACCGGCCGCCTGCCGCAGATGCTAGGCTCACTGTCGCTGCTCTTCTGGCTCATGATGCTCATCTTTCAGGGCGAGGGGATGGAGGTGGACGTCCAGCGGCGCCGCCATCCCATGTGGGAGTGGCTCTTCAGCCATCCAGTGCAGCCTGGAGCGGTCTTTTTTGCGGAGATGCTGGCGCCGATTGCAGCCAATCCCATCTACTGGGCCGCTCCGCTCTTCGTGGCAATCGCGTATGGAGCTGTTTACGGCATTGCCGGCGGCGTGATCGCAGCCTTTGCCGTAGGCGTTCCCGCCAGCATCGCCTGCGCCTGCATGGGCAAGGCGCTGGAAGTTGGCGTATTGCTCCGATTTTCGCCTCGCACCCGTGGAGCGGTCATCGGCCTGATGGGCTGGCTCGGTTACACCGCCATGATGCTGCCGATCATCGGCATCTACATCGTTCCGCGCTTCGTGCATGCCGCAGCCGGCCTGTTGGAAATCTTCACCTTCATTCCTTGGCCGTGGCTGGGCCTGTTTCTCGGCATGCTGCCAGGCGGCAAGTTTTCCTTGATCACCGGCATAATTACGTGCGATGTGCTCGCAATAGCGGCAACTGCCCTCGCGGTATGGATCAGCGTGTGGGGCACGCAACGCGGGCTGGCCGGCAACTTCACCATGGAGCGGCCCAAAACGGCTGCTGCAGCAAACCGCGCGGCCCGTTTCGGCAGCACCACGGGAGTCATCCGCGACCCCCTCTACCGCAAGGAATTCCTCTGGTTCACGCGCGACCGCAGCGCCATCGTGCAGTCATTGCTCGTACCCCTCACCGTCGCCGGGTTTCAGCTCGTCAACCTGCGCGGCCTGGTGGCCAAAGCCGACGGAAGCTGGAACTACCTCTGCGGCGTAGCCATCTTCTTCGGCACGTATTTTCTCTGGATTCTGGGGCCCAAATCGCTGCAATCCGAGGGTCAGGCGCTCTGGATTGCGCTCACATGGCCGCGCGGCTTGGAAAGCCTGCTCAAAGCCAAGGCATGGCTTTGGTCCATGATCTCCACCGGCCTCGTCGCCTTCATACTCCTCTACGCCGCGATGCAGTTTCACACCGACATCTGGAAGATCGCCCTCGTCGGCATTGGCTGGTACTTCTTTGCGCGCAGCATGGCAGAGAAATCCGTTACGCTGGTCACCGTCACCTCCGAATCCGGCGAAACCCAGCGACTTCCCAAAGGAAGAATGTGGGCCGCGCAGCTCGGCATGCTCACCTTCGCCATCGGCATCATCACGCAGCAGTGGCATCTGGCCGTCATCGGCATCGTGTACTCGTTTGTCACCGCGGCCGCCATGTGGCAGAACTTCCGCGCGCGGCTGCCGTATCTCTACGATCCCTGGTCAGAGCAACTTCCGCCCGCTCCCACGCTCATGCACGCCATGATCTCCATCAGCGTTCTCGTGGAGCTGGCTGCCGTGCTCTCCATTCTCGTGCTGGCCATCGGCGACCGAGATAGCCTGGCCGCGGGGCGGGCGCTTGCCTATGCCATCTCGGCAGTCGTCGTCTCCCTCTGCGTCGCACACTTCCTGAACAATCGCAACGTGCGCCCGCAGGAGATATGGAACTGGGTACCAGCCGGCGCCATCGAAGAGAATGAGCCGCTGCTCAAGCGTTATGGCATCGGTGACATCGGCATAATCGTCCCGCTCCTCATGGGCGCATGCGGCGGCCTCGCCCTTGGCCTGGCTGCCAAAGGCTACACCATGCTGCTCGCGCATATTTCTTCCACAGCCGATCTCATTCGCCAGGCGCAGCAGCAGATGGTCTCCGTTCCAAACCTGCACTTCTGGTACATGATCATGGCCGTAGGCTTTGCGCCCTTTGCAGAGGAGTATCTCTTCCGCGGCCTGCTCTTTCGCGCGCTGGACCGCGAGTGGGGCGGCTGGAAAGCCGTCCTCGGCGCAGCCGCCTTCTTCGCCGTTTACCACCCGCTGCTCTCCTGGCCGCCCGTCTTTCTGCTCGGCGCAGCCAAC
Organism: Occallatibacter sp.; assembly: GCF_049510455.1. Taxonomy (GTDB): domain Bacteria; phylum Acidobacteriota; class Terriglobia; order Terriglobales; family Acidobacteriaceae; genus Telmatobacter. The sequence continues at coordinate 29,459 of NZ_JBEKYX010000041.1, forward strand.
TGCCTGCTCTTCCGCAAAACAGGCCGCCTGGCTCCCGCCGTTCTTCTGCACATGGTCTACAACGCTGTGGTGCTTAATTAGTCAAAAAAAGCACCAGAATCTTCATCGCCTACCCCAGCCGGATTATGGTATTCGTCCTACGGATATTCAAATGTCATTTTCCACGCAGTGAAGCCAGGGGGAAGTTTTGCAAGCCCGTTCTTACCGCAAGCGGTTTTCGCATAACTGGTTTTTAAGCATCTGGTTCGGTGCGTTCCGGGCTCACGTGAGCCTTTCGCATCTTGCGTGCCTGCTTGTCTTCTCGCTCGCGTCGCTGGTCTCAGCGCAAACCACCATCCACGTCCCCGCAGACCAGCCCACCATCCAGGCCGGCATCAACGCCGCCAACAACGGCGACACCGTCCTTGTCGTTCCCGGCACCTATTACGAGAGCATCGACTTCAAAGGCAAGTCCATCACCGTAATCAGCGCAAGCGGTGCGGCGCAGACCATCATCGACGGCAGCAAGGGCAACGGCGCATCAGCGGTTTCCTTTATCACCGGAGAACCCCGTACGACGGTTCTCAGCGGATTCACCATTCAGAACGGCGGCCTGGAGGGCATCGACGGCCCTATACCCGGGATTCTTTATCGCGGCGGCGCACAGGCCAGCCTTGTCAACGACATCATCACCCATAACCATTGCTATGGCGTTTGGGCAGACGGCGGCTCGCCTCTCATTCAAAATAGCAACATTAACAACACGCTCGACAATAATGGCGACTGTTCCATCGCAGGCGGCGCAGGCATTTTTTTGGGTAACTCCGTAGTAGATAGCAATGGCAATCCAGTTCCCGCCGTAATTATCGGCAACACGATTGAAGATAATACGCAATCGGGCAATGAGGATTCAGGAGGCAACGGGGGTGCGGGTATAGCTGTATGGACGGGAAGTCCAATCATCATGAACAATACCATCCGCAACAATGCTACCTCGCTTGGCAACGGCGGAGCCATCAATCTGGTAGAAGGACAAGGCGTTGTAATCGTTCAGAATCTCATCTACGGGAACTCCGCCGGATGTGGCGGAGGCGCAATCGCGGGTGAAACGCCGACGGACCCTCGCACTGGAATCGCTGCACTCATCGCCAACAACACCATCGTTAACAATACTGGGTCGACCCAGGCAAATTCCGAGACTTGCACATCCGTGTCTCAGATCTTTCCCTTGCTGGCTAGCTTACTCTCCAACGGTCCAGCAACGATGATTATCAACAACGTCATCAGTGGAGCCTCATCATATCCCGCTGTCAACTGCGATTCGTTCAGTACACCCAGCGAAGCGAACCAGCCCACGTTCCAGAACGACATTCTCTACAACGCCGGGGGCCCATTCTTCGGGTCGTATTGCATAGATGTCTCGAACGAATATAACAACATCACCTCCGATCCACAGTTTGTGAGTTCATCCGGCAACAATTACCAGCTCAAAAGCACATCGCCGGCGATCAATGCCGGGCAGAACAGCGTGCTCCAGACCTTTCAAGCCATGACAGGGCAGAGCTGGACCAGGGACTTTGCCGGAAACCCTCGCGTGCAAAGTAGCAATGCCAACAGCTGCACCATCGACATGGGGGCGTATGAATACCCCGGTACGGCCGACCTGTGCAGTACCTCGACGACGCTCACTCTAAATTCCGCACCGAATCCCTCTCTGCTCAATCAAAGCGTCACATTTACGATCAACAGCTCCGCATCGGACGGCACGCATCCCGGACCAATCACGCTGTCAGACACCACCACCAACACCACGCTAAGCACCTTGACACCCGACGCCCAGGGCAATGCAAACTATGCAATCTCGACTCTGACGCCCGGCAATCACAACATCACGGCGTCGTATCTGGGCACTTCGACATATGGGAGCGCCAACGCGAGCCTGACCCAGGTAGTCGACTATCTGCCGACTGCCATGTATATAACCTCGTCGCCGAATCCTTCAAACTTAGGCCAAGCAGTAACGCTTTACGCCACCGTGGAGACGCAATACGGAACCCCTACCGGAGCGGTCACTTTTTCAGACGGCTCAAAGACGCTGGCAACGGTGAATCTGGTCAACGCCTCCGCGACCTACACCACCTCCAGCCTCACCGCCGGTCAGCACATTATCTCGGCAGCGTACCCGCCCAATACCACCTGGAACGGGAGCGTGCAATCCATCACTCAGGTGGTCAACGGCCAGCCCACAGCAACCGCGCTCACTGCCTCGCCGAATCCCGCCTACGCCTTGCAATCCGTCACGCTAGCCGCAAAGGTCACAACAACAGCAACCGGTACACCTACCGGCACAGTAACTTTCTCCGACGGCGGCACAGCGCTCGGCACAGCGAATCTCGCAGCCAACGGCAGAGCCACGCTTCCCGTAACATTCGCCGCCGTATCCGCAACCCCGCACCAGCTCACAGCTACTTACAGCGGCGATTCATCCTTCAACTCCAGCACATCCGCAGCTTGGCCCGAGACCATCGAGTTCAATCCAACCACAACTCTGATCACCACAATGGTGCCGAACCCGGTAGACTCCTTCGCATCTGCGACGCTTTCGGCAACGGTCAATTCCTCCACCAGCCCCGGCAATGCGCCCACAGGCTCCATCTCCTTCACCGCTGGAGGAAAGCCGCTCGGCACCGGCACTCTCGTCAACGGCACGGTTTCCGTTCCCATCATCGCGCCCGCGCCGGGCAGCTATCACGTGATCGCCAACTACAGCGGAGATACAGCATTCTTCCCCAGTGCTTCGCCTTCGCAAACGCTCGTCGTGATCCCCGATGTAGTCTCGGTAACCCTCATCAGCAGCGAGAACCCATCCGTCTTTGACGATTCGGTAACCTTTACTGCCAGCATCTCTACAACAAATCCCGCCCCGCTCACAGGTACCTTCACCTTCTTCGACGGCAAAACGCAAATTGGCCGTTCAGTCAAGATAGACAGCACCGGCACCGCTACCTACACCACCACCACACTCGCGGTGGGCACCCATCCCATCACGGCCGTCTACTCCGGCAACGCCGACATCGCCGGCGCAACGTCGTCGATACTCAACCAGGTAGTTCAGCCCTACACGGGCGATTTCACACTGAACATCACTCCGGCCAACGCAACCATATATACCGGCGGCCGGGCGGGATTCATCATAACCGCAACGCCTGAGAATGGATTCAATCTGCCGCTGGGGCTGACCTGCTCATCACTGCCGGCAGACACAGCTTGCGTCTTCGGACCCGCCAGGATCGTGGCCAACCCTCCTCCCGGTTCCGAGTTCTACGTGCCATACGCGTCGACACTCACGATAAAGACAGTCGCACCATCGCCAAAGACTTCAGCCGCAAGCCTCAAGGCCCGTTGGACTGGCGGAGCCGCGGCGCTGGCCTGCCTATG
>NZ_JBEKYX010000042.1:0-32195 GCF_049510455.1 Occallatibacter sp.
GACGCTCAGATGACGGCCTCCGGTTCGGATACGGACGCATATCACTATGCCATGCTCGATTCCGATTCAGAATCCGACACGGATCATGCACAGTTCCGGCAGTACAACAGCACGCAGGGAAGATGGCATTCGCCTGATCCGTACTACGGCAGCTACAACATCTACAATCCGCAGAGTTTCAACAGATATGTCTATGCAAAGAACAACCCACTTAGTCGCATTGATCCGGCTGGGCTGGAGGATGGGGACGGATGCCCTGATGGGGAACAATGTGTCTGGGGTGATAACGGCTGGGGCAATGCACCGGAATGTGATGCTGATCTGTGTGTTGACGCTCCTGGCCAACCCGATCCACCACCCAACCAACCCGATCCACCACCCAGCGGTCCCAACGAACCTGACCTTGGAGGTAGCGGTCCTCAACAGCCGAACATTCCAGGAGGCGGACGTAACGGTGCCCCAACTCGGACGCCCGAACAACAGCTTGAAGCACGCTGCTTCGCGATCACTGCCTCGGTTAAGACTCTTACTGTGACCGCCACAGCAAACGGTCTGGTCGCGGCAGGAGCTGTTGCTTTCGGAACATTCGTTCCTGTCACCGCTCCTGTTGCACTTCCCTTCGCCGCTATTACCGGCGGAATTGCTGGGCTTGAAGCATTGGGAGCGGCCGGACTTGACCTCTACGGATTTGTGAGCGGATGCAAGTAGGAGACCGTGAATGAGTAATCTAGATCATGCTTTTGGCAAAGAGAGAATACGAAAACCCACAACGGCGATCTACATGAATCGCTGGGTGATTGGGCTCCAAATCTTTGTCACTAGCGTATTAGTTGGAGCAATGGAATTAAAGACATTCCTTCGTTTCAGCGCTTCCGCGTCAGAGACGAAAAGGTTTGATCTCTTGTTGGCAGCATTTTACCCATTGATCATCGTGGCTTGTGCTTTGCTAATCTACCTTTCAATAAGACGCCGATTGTCAGAAACAAATGAGGGTGCCTCACTTTTGCGCATGATTTCGTTTCAAGGGCTACTGCTTCTGAATCTAGCCCTATTGGGTATGGACGTATTGAGGCTTCGTTAGCAGCCCCAAGTAACTTACAAAAAGCGAAAGCGATCGCACAATGCGCTGCCAATGTTGGTAATTCACTGTCTCTTGCGGCGCTGCTTCCGCAAGGCGCGCCAACTTTTCTACAAAATGCGCTCGGAAACGATTTTTCTACAATTTCAAACCTGGTCACGGGACCAAACAGAGGAGGAGCCGTGATCAGTGTTGCGCAAGGAAAACTCACTAGTACGGCTGTTACTGCAGTTGGAAATATTCCGACAGGTTCATCGCTGCTATTTATCGAGGGAGAGGGTGCTGCTGAGAACACCATAGAGGTCACTCCGACTGTCGCCACTTCGCTGCTTGGCGAGGCGGCGGGTGCACTCGTGACCTCCGTAGCAGAAGCTAAACTCGCCTTGGATGGCGCGACATATCTCTATGGGGTACTCAAATGTTCAAACGTAGTCCCATAGCGAAAGCCTCCCCACTTTCCCCCCGAGATCGCTTCTGGGGTGTCGGAGCGGCTTTCAGCGCACTCTACTGCATCGCCTTGTCCTTCATGCTATTTCAACCGGAGGCGATGAGGAGATTTGCAATTGGGTTGGTGGCCTTTCTCTTCTGCTTTTATTTCGTCAGGAATAAAAAAGGCGTTTCTGTCGGAATAGCGGTTTTTGTTGCGCTACGGATAGTATGGGGATTAATAACTGCAGTCCTCCAGAGCCCCAAATAAAATGTCGCCGTATCCTTTCCCGGCGAACGCGGTGCCTTGTTCAACGAGCACAGGGGCAAATTTCATGGCTCCTCCGGGATTCAGCGTCAGTAATATCGCCGCGAATGGTGCAACCAATGGACTCTCGGGAGCGGGGGCTGCTGTTGGTCAATTTGGATATTACGACTACCAGCGTTATGTGACAGGATCAGGAACCTTCAACTTTTACTACGGTTACACACCTGTAGCCAACATAGCGGTGGGGGCCTATCTGCAAGGCGCGGGATACGCTTGGGCGTCTAGTGCGATCTCAAACACGTATGCGGCGTTCAACTCGTCAAACGGAGCTACTGCTCAGCAGGCGCAGTTTAGAAATCTTGGCATAGCTCTGGCTTCTGGAAAGGCGACATACACATGTCAATCGCATCCGTAGATCGCCCTTCGGGCAGCTCGGTAAAACCCCTTGATCTCGTGTTCCTGCTCTCGAACGCGGCGGGAATCCTGCTTTACCTTAGGCTCGCTTCCCACGGCTGGAGAATACCGGAAGAGCATGGAGCGATCCCTGTAACGGGCGAGCCCTTCGTGTGGGCTCTCGCTCTGCCGGTCTTAGGAGCCTTCCTGCTGGCGGACATCGTGTGGGGTAGCTTGCTCTTGCGTTACCGGCAGCCGAAGCGAGGGCTGTGGTGGATCATCACCGGTGGCTTATGGGCCATCGCCCTATGGGTAGACTTCGCTCACCACTAGGTTCGTTTATAGTCAGCGGGCCGTCTCTTCGGGGGCGGCCTTGCTGCGTATGGAAGAAACGCTGCCTACGGCATCGGGTTGAGGGGTGACACGTCACCCCCGAATGGGTGCTGTGGAGGAACTAAAAGTTCCTCTGCGGGAACGTCAATGGAATGAGCGGCCTAGAGTCAATAGCCGCGAAAATGCTGGCGTTTACAGGTTGCTGTGGGTGAACGTGAATGGAATCATCGACTAAGAGGAAAAGCGGGCGTTTAGAGGGTGTTCTGCGTAAACGCGGCGGTTGCTGTGCGTGAACGTGTTGAAAACACAGCCCTTGAGCATCCATGGCCGAATACCCTCCGCTCCGTCGTCCGTCAAGGCTCTGCGCTTCGCTCCGACCGCTACGCGGCGCGCCAAGGACGCGCGGCCCTGACCGACGCCTCCGCTGGCGGGTGGCCCCGATCCCGCTGCGCTCCAAGCAACACTGAGGGTGCCCCCGGTCCCTCGCCTTTGGGGACCGGGGATGGAAGCGACTGTCAACGACGGGTGCCCCAGGTTCCTGTTGTTGGGACTTGGGATACCACAATAGCCAGCCCGTCATCCTGTACCTAGCTGTACTTCAGGCCGAGTGAAGAACCTGCTTTTGCTTTTCAGTCCCCATAGTCCTTGTAGCTCATATTACGAAAGTCCAATGCCCTTTCGTAACGTCTCGCCTCTTCAGATAGTTTGCATAAAATTAACCCCATTTGTGCTTTACTAATAATCAGCAGAGAAAAGTGACGGCCCGAATCCATGATGGATTCGGGCCGTCGTCGTTAAAACGGGAGAGTGCATTCCCTTCCCGCCTTTGTCACTGTCACTGGGAACCATCTCGTCGAGGATATCTATGGCCTTTTATATTCTTTTGCCCTTTATCTATAACCCTGTTCCCTCGCAACTGGGCAGTGAAGCTGCACAGTTGCGGAATAAAGATCGCATAAAGATTTCTATCAGGAGTGTGAACTTTGCCCCAACCCCAACAAAAAACATCACTTCGGAGACAGGGCTGCACAGGATAACTCACATCGTTGTCCGCAATCGAACACTCGCTTCTTCCACCGGCGCAGCTCAAAAAGCCGCGGCCAACTCCTCGGAAGACTTGAATAATCTCCCCTCAACCCGCCGCGCATGGTCAGGATGCGTAATCAATTGCCAGCCGTTTTCCGTCTCCATCCGCAGCATCGCCTACTCACCAACAGTTTCACGAGTGGACTCATGCCAGTGGTGCAGCGCCAGCCACTCGAAGAACATCACCAGAAAGAAAAAACCAAACCCCAGCAGCGTCGCCGCCGCCACCAATGCAAACATATAGCCGGTTTCCATCTGATTATTCGCGTAAATAATGGAATAACCCAATCCGCCTTCGCCCACGCGGGTCGATCCGGCAAAGAGTTCGCCGGTAATGCCTCCAATCACAGCAATTCCAGCAGAAATCCGGATCCCGGTAAACAGATTCGGCAGCGCATGAGGCAGCTTCAGCTTCAGCAGCACCTGGGCCGGCGCCGCCTTGTGCATCAGAAAAAGATCGATCAGATTGCGATCCACACTAATCAGTCCTTGCGTCGTATTCGCAATAATCGGCGCAAGACAAATAATGAAAGTCACAAGCATCACAGCCGAAATCCCCGGCCCAACCCAGTTGATAATCAGCGGCGCAATCGCAACAATCGGCACAGTCTGCAAAAGAATCGTGTAGGGATAGACAAGCTGACGCATCCAGCGCCACTGGGCAAAGAGCAGCGCCGCCGCGATTCCAACAACAATGCTGGCAGCAAGTCCACCCACAGCCTCTATCGTCGTAATCCAGAGCGAATTAAGCAGCGAAGGATAGCGCTCCCACGCCGCAGCAAGAACTGCACCCGGCCCGGGAAGCATATAAACAGGAAAATGCGCCATCGCCACCACGCTAGCCCACAGTCCAATCAGGCACACAAATACAATCGCGCTATTAACGATAAGCCACGCCCGCTTCTTCATGCGTGCTGCGCTCCTCTCAGCAGGCGCGATACACGCGTAACTTCTGCCTCAAACGCATCCGACTCCCGCGTCTCCGCAGTCCGCGGCCACGGCAGTTCGATAGCAACGTCATGCACCACTCGGCTCGGATGAGGCGCAAGAATAATGATTCGCGTCGAGAGAAAAACCGCTTCTGCCACCGAATGCGTCACAAATAGAACAGTCCACTTCTGCTCGGCATACAAACGCAAAAGCTCCTCATTCATACGGTCACGCGTCATCTCGTCCAACGCGGCAAAAGGTTCATCCATCAGCAGAGTGCGTGGCCGGCTCACAAGGGCGCGCGCAATTGAAACGCGCATCTTCATGCCACCCGAAAGCTGCCTGGGATAGCTCTGCGCAACATCGCCCAGACGCACCAGCTCGAGCATCTGCGCCACACGCTCCTCACGAAGAGAACGCGCCGCGTGTTCCAGTTCCAGGCCTAGGCCTACATTCTGCTCCACGGTGCGCCACGGCAGCAGCGTCGCATCTTGAAAGATAAAGCTCATCATCTGCCGAGCATTTTCCGGAGTCATGCCATTCACACTGACCGATCCTGCGGTCAAAGGACTCAGGCCAGAGACAAGCCGCAATAGCGTGGATTTGCCGCAACCGGATGGACCAAGAATGCTCACGAACTCGCCTCGTTCAATATTGAGCGAGATGCCTTGCAGCACCGGCGCGCCTCCGCGAAAGCGCTTCTCCACGCCATGCAGCACAATTTCCGGAATCGTACCTGCTTCAGTCACCATCCCGGCTCTCCCTTCACTGGAAGATAGAGAGCCGAAGCATGTGAGACAGTATGCAGAATCTGCTGTGTAGATCGCGCCGAGTTCCAGCTATCTGCAAGTTGCGACGGAGTGTCGCAGGAAGGATTACGGTCGTAAAGCGGAAACGCCGAACTGGCAATCTCAAGCCGCAGCCGCTCACCCCGCGCAAGCACAAAAGCAATAGGCTCCAAAGAAAACTCCCATGCCTGAATCGAGTCCGGCTCATAACCAGCATTGCGGAAGACCCACGAACTCCGGGCAATGCCGATGCACAAAAACTCTGCCCGTCCATTTGGCATAACGCGCACTAGCTTGGCAGTAAAATCCGCATTCGGCGCGGATGTTGTCGTGTAGAGCTTCATGCGAGGCTGGCCTAGAACCTCTGTTGCCTTTGCTACAGGCTCTGAGGTATAGACAAGCAGATTGTTCCCCATCTCCATGGCGGACTGATCGAATGAACCGCTCATAGCTTGCGGCCCACCGGGAGCCATCACGGGAACTTCAGGATCGTAGACGAAGACATCGCGCGGCTCATCTGTCTCCGGCGCGTTGGCTGTCAGAATTCCGTCGCCTTTGCGGGAGTTAGCATTACCGCTGCTATGCAAGTACAGCGGACAATCTGATTCCGCAGACCACTCCTCCGACGCGCGCCACTCATTCGGACCTAGAGAGAAATATCGAATACGCGGCTCATCACTCCATGTCTCAGCATCCTTGAGCCAGTGATCGAACCATCGCAGAAGAATCTCATTCGTGTTGAGGTTAGCTGCTTCGCCCAAAGTCGATTCGCCTGTGCGGTCTCCCCATGAAATATGAACCCACGGACCGGCAAGCAGGTATTGGTTCTTTCTGGCATACTCCGTACCGGCGCGCTCGCGCAAGGCAAGGTAGCCGGCAATAGAGCCTTCAAGATACGTATCAAACCAACCAGAGATGTGCAGCGCCGGCAAGTGAATTCGATCGAGTCGCGTGCTGATGTCCAACTCTGCCCAGTAATCCCCAGGCTCGCGATGCGTCATCCAATCACGGACATAGCTCGGAAGCGCTGGATCATCAATCGCCGGATGCAAAAAGTAGGGCGCAAAAGCTGACTGAGTGCGAATACTGGTCCACGCAGCTTCCAGTTTGTCACTTGCCGCGCGCAGGCCCTTGCGGCGGGCATCCTCACGCAGCATCTGAATGCCCCAGCCAAGCGTAGAGGACAGGCGCAAAGCACCGTGGTGATAAAACCAGCCGTGATAAAGATCCACAGCAGTCATGTGCGGCGCTATGCATACCAGTCCCTCAGGCTGCTCAGCCGCGGCAAGCAACTGCGTAGCTCCCTGGTAGGAAAATCCATATATGCCGATGCGGCCGTTGCAGGCCGAATGTGTCCTTAGACATGCAATAGACTCCGCGCCGTCGCGGCCCTCGTTACGGAACGGATAGAACTCGCCGGTTGACCCACCTCTGCCGCGCACATCCTGAATTACAACGTGGAAGCCGTGGCGGGCAAACCAGACTGGATGTGCGTAGACGACTGTCGAAGCGATGTCGCGCCCGTATGGCTGACGTATGAAGAGCGTCGGCCAAGGACCTTGACCCTCTGGATAGTAATGATCGGAGACGAGAATCGTGTCATCGCTTAGGCGGCACTCAACTCCTCGCTCCAGCCTTACTCCATTGCCGCAATCCACAAGCGCCATTGGTCAGGCTCCATGCTTCGGAACAAAGTTGTACATGGCAATGAGAATCTCAGCCAGTCGTGCCGCCGCCTCGTTGGCCCAGCGCGCGCCATTTTCCGCGGTTGCCAAAGTTGGATCGCCAAGAACGCCGCTCGGTGCGATGTCGCGGGTGAGCCAGGCGAAGTTGGCTGAAGAGCCTTCCGGCTTGAGCAATTCTGGTTGATCGACGCGGGCAATGTAATTCGAAGTGTACTCGGACGTGTCGACGAGCTCCGGCGTGGCGTGTAAGAGATAAGCTGTTTCGATTTCGCCTGCATGGAAGCCGTACGTACGCTCCTGCTGACTGACGCCTTCAAAGCTCGCGCCGGGTGAGCCGAAGAGCGAAAAGGCTCGCAGGCCAAACTCCGCACGAAGATCGCGCGCCAGCACATCTACTAGAGAGGTGTTGCCACCGTGAGTGTTGTACAGGACAACTTTCTTGAAGCCGCTCGCGGTTATGCTGGCGCCGAGATCGCGCACGACAGAGAGAAAGGTTGTTGCAGATACCGAGAGCGTACCTGGAAAGCCAAGATGTTCATTGCTCTTGCCGTAGCAGATGGGCAAATCGACAGGAACAAGCTCAAGCGCCTTACCGAGCAGCAGATTATTGATCAGTGTGTCCGTCGCAAGTGGTAGATGATGACCGTGCTGCTCAATCGCAGCAGTGGGCAAAACCAGCAGAGTGGTCTCGCGCGGAAGTGCGTCCACCTGCTTCCATGTCAGGTACGCGAAGTTGCGCGCATCGGGGATCCAGGTCTTCATTGAGCAGTTTCCACTTCCAGGGTCTCCTTGTGAAAGCTGACCATTTTGCCGGGATTAAGCAGGCCGCGTGGATCGTATTTCTGCTTGACTCGCAGTTGTATGTTATCGGGACGGAATCGGCCGCCATCTTCCAGATAGTTTACGTGCGGATTGGCGACAAACACTCCGATTGCACGGCAATAGTCAATCATCTCCTGCAGGCGTTCGGGTGTGGTGAAGCGAACAACCGGAATTGCGCCGGGGATGACCACGCCTTCACCGTTTTTCATGAACTCTATGTGGAAGAGAAACTCTTCGCCGAAGCGCTCACGAAGTTTGCGGAATTGTTCACGACATTCGGTGGGCGAAAAGCCGCATTGAAGGTAAGTCCAGGAAGGATCAGCCTTCATGGCCCAGAGCGTGGTGTGGTTCCATGTGTAATCGCTCAGCAGCGGCTGGGTACGTGGGCCGTCATAAGCACCGGTAAATGTGACCTCGCCTCCCGCAGATTGAGCAGCTTCACGCAGCGAGGCCAGTTGATCCGTAGCAATCATCAACAGAACGATCGACTTTCCTTCGCGAACAACCTGCTTGACGGGCGTAAAGAAGGATGGAATGGACCACTCGAAGACCGTGACAAGGCGTTTGATCCATTCGGCACCGACAGCGATGGATTCAGCGAAGTCGAAAGCTTTGTCATAGCCATCAAATGCAATCGCGATCTGTATCCACGCGATGGCTGGCGTGAGCGCAAACCAGATGCGCGTGAGGATACCGTTGGTTCCCCAGGCATGGAGAATCTCATGTACCGCTGCACCTTCATGCAGCACGACGCGCGGCTCATCTTCCATTGTGACGACTTCGAAGGCGCGAACCGTGTCGAAGTCGCGTAGACCACCGTGAGCGACTGAACCAATACCGCCTGAGCCGCCACAGAGGAAACCGCCAACGGATGCTTTAACGAGCGTCGAAGGATACATCCGCAGCTCCCATCCGCGAGTGCGAGCTTCAGTTTCAAGCGCACCGAGACGCAGGCCCGGCTGGCAGATAGCAACGCCATCCTGGGTAACCGATTCGAGCTTGTCCATCAAAGACAGATCGAGGATGATGCCGCCGTGAAGTGGGACGCACTGGCCATAGTTGCCGGTGCCCGCGCCGCGCGTGGTCACTGGAATCTCATGTTGACCGGCGAATCGAAGAACCGCGAGAATCTCCTCCACATTGACCGGCTGGACTGCGATATCGCCCTGCTTGTTCACAAGCTGCGGATGGAGGATGGGCGAGTACCAATAAAAATCGTGCGAGAGGCGGTCGAGAACCGCCGGCGCGGTGATCACGCGTGCGGGATCGGCGATGAGTTGACGCATATCTGACGCAAGCTGTTCACTCATGCCGGCCTCTTCTTGCGGCCTGTGGCCCACTCGCGGAAAGCGCGGAGCATATTGGGATGCGTAAAGAGAGCGTTGCATTCGTCACGCAAGACGGGACCGTCGACAACACAGCTCATGTCGCTGCGTTTGGCGACTTCCGTGGCCGGTATGTGAATCTGCAGAACGTGGCGTTTAGCGTCGTCGATGGTAGCGCCGTAGACGACACGATCCAGCTCTGACCACAACGCGCAACTCATGCACATGGGGCATGGCTCGCAGGTGGTGTACAGCGTATAACCCGCGAGTGAGAGCGTCTTGAGGCGGCGTGTGGCAAGTCGAATGGCGCGAACCTCGGCGTGGAGCGAGGGGTCAAACTGGCGGTGCGCATCATTCAATGCTCGGAGAAGTAATTTGCCGGTACGCGTATGCACGACAGCTGCGCCAAAAGGACGCGGGGCAGGCGTTTCAAGCGAACGGGCTGTAAATGCGGCCAGCGCGGCCATGCGCTCATGATCGAGCGCAAGCTGATGACTGCTGCTGGAAGTGAATGCCATATCAAAACTTTGCACTGCGGCCCCATGAGAAAGCAATGAAGAAGCGCAGTGCGAGGCGCATGATAGCTTTCAATCACGGATGGTTTTCCTTTCTTTGAAGGACTGGCATGATACGACTGAAATTGCGTGTGCATGTATGGACGGCTCTTTGCGCGGTTCTGCTAACCGCTGGCGTAGTTGTTCCTGTCTCGGGCTGCAGAAGCGGCACGACAGGCACGGCGAATGGCTTAACGCCGGTGCGGCTGCAGCTGGACTGGTATCCCCAGCCGGAGCATGGCGGATTTTTTGAAGCTCAACTCAACGGCTATTACAAGGCCGAAGGGCTGGAAGTAACGCTTGTGCCGCTGCCGCAGTATGGCAGTAGTGGACAACTGGTGATGAACGGCAAGGCTGATTTCGGACTGGGCACGAGCGACCAGCTTCTGGAGTGGAACTCGAATGGGCTGCCGCTTCAGGCCGTTGCGGCGACGATGCAGCACGATGCGCAGGCGATCATGGTGCATAAGGATTCGCCTATTCATGATTTCAAAGATCTCGAGGGCCATACCATTGCGGCACAGACCGGCGCGACGTGGCTGAAGTATGTAACGACACGGTACGGCCTGAAAAACGTGAAGCAGATTTCGTCTACGCGGTCGGTGGCGAACTTTCTGGCCGATCCCAATTACGTCCAGCAGGTCTTTATCACCAGCGAGCCATTTTTCATAAAGCAGGCCGGTGCGGAGGCGCGAACAATTCTTATCAGCAGTTCGGGATACGATCCGTACCGCGTGCAGTTCACCACACGGGAGTACGCGCAACAACATGCCGACGTGGTACAGAAGTTTGTGCGGGCCACAATTCGCGGTTGGCAGGATTACCTCAAAGATCCCGGCCCAGTGAACAAATATCTTCTGGCTCTGAATCCGGCGCTGAATCCGGCACAGGAGGCTTATACGGCTCAGGCGCTGCGTGACGGCGGGTTTATTGGCGACGATCCGCAGATTGGCCGGATGACGGCGGCACGCTGGCAAGCCAGCTATGACCAGTTGAAGTCGATGGGGATTCTGCGGAATGCTTTCGACCCGGCACAGGCGTATTCGCTGAAGTTTGCCGGACTGTGACTCAGATCTGTGAAGCGGACAACGGGCTGAGGTAGAGGTTAGTGATGTTGCTGACGATGGCCTCGTAGGCAAAGCGCGGGTCGGCAGAGAGCTTCTTCCAGTTGGGGTCGTTGCGGAAGGTGTTCCATTGGGCGTCGAGCTGGGCTGTGTCGTCGAAGGCGAGCATGTAGGTAAGGCTGGGCATGCGTGGGCCGACGAGTGTGTCACCGAAGAAGACGGGGCGGAAACCGGCGGCTTTGAAGATGTCAAATTCGCCGGAGTGGAACATTTTGACCTTCACTTCATGGGCGTGGAAGCTGGGGCTCTCATAGGTGCGAAGCTGGAAGATGCGCTTTGCGCCTTTGGCGGGTGGAGTGATGCCTGGCCAGCCACGGAAGGCGACGAGCAGGGATGAATCCACACGAAGGAACGCGGGAGATGTGGCGGGCGCGGCCAGAAACGGCTCGGCGGCTTTGAGATATTCCGCATCGGCGGCCAGATCTTCCTCAATCATGGTGACGACGGGCGAGTTACCAGGAATCAGCACGTAGAAGCTGGGGGTTTCCGGACCTACTTCCAAACGGAAGGCTCCCACGGACCCTCGGTTGCGACGGGTCAAGGCAGGAATCAGGGCTTCGCTGAGATATTTTTCAGTGAGTGCGGTTTGGGGCCCGGTTTGCATGGTGTAGCGGCGAAGCAGATAGAACTGCCGGTGGGTGAATTTGAACTCTGTTCTTGCCTCCTGTGCGCTCGCAAGAGTAGCGGCGGAGGCGGCGAGTGTGGATGAGAGAAATTTGCGGCGGTTCATGGTTCATCCTCTCCGATGTCTTCGTTCCAGATTTCGGGGTTGGCGGCGATGAAGCGGTCCATCAGGCTGCGGCATTCGGCGTTGTCGAGGTCGATGACCTGGACGCCGTTTTCGCGGAGCCAGTCGAGGCCGCCGGAGAAGGTGCGGCTTTCGCCGACTATGAGGGTTCCGATGCGGAATTGGCGGATGAGTCCGGAGCAGTACCAGCAGGGAGCGAGTGTTGTGACCATGATCTTGTCACGGTAAGAGCGCTGTCGGCCCGCGGCGCGGAAGGCGTCAGTTTCGCCGTGGACGCTGGGATCGCTCTGCTGGACGCGGCGGTTGCGGCCACGGCCGAGGAGTTCGCCTTGGGCTGTGAATAAAGCTGCGCCGACGGGGACGCCTCCTTCGGAAAGACCGAGTCGAGCTTCTTCAAGTGCTACTTGAAGCATGGTGCTGTAATTTAGCTGATTCATTTGAGCTTTCGATCCGTGTGGATGATGATAATGCTTCGACTTGCTAGGTGTTCGATTTTGGACGACTCCGGGAGTTATCCTGTGCAAGGTCGATTTCCAAGCTATTTATTTTGTTCAGTTTGTGAGATTTTCCACACTCCTTATACAAATCTTTATGCGATCTTCATTCCGCAACTGTGCAGCTTCGCTGCCCAGTTGCGAGGGAATAGGGAACAGGGAACAGGGAACAGGGTTGTAGATAAAGGGCAAAAGAATATAAAAGGCCATAGATATCCTCGACGAGATGGTTCCCTGTGACAGTGAAAAAGGCGGGGAGGGGGTACTCTCTCCAGTCTTAACGACGACGGCCCAAATCCATGATGGATTCGGGCCGTCGTATTTCTGCTGATTATGATTGTTTCACAAACGACCTTAATTCTAAGCAAACTTTCTGAAAGAAATTCCGCACAAAGGTCCAATGGACTTTAGTAACGTGGAGCGATGCTGAACCTGAATCGAAGTCTTAAGAAATGTTAAGCAAGTAAAGACAAGCTTGCGATTACGACCCTTAAGTTATTGATAAAATGCAGTTTTGATGGCAAACAAGGCTCTTCGTCGACTACCCGGAATTATTGACTTTGAGCGTGCTTCAAGGAGTACGTTGATGGTATGCGGAACATTGGCTATACCATTCGCACGATGGCGGAGCGCTGCGGTATGACGACGCACACTCTACGTTATTACGAACGTGTTGGACTTATTCAGCCTGTGGGCAGGGCTCGGAACGGACACCGGCGCTACTCTGAGACCGATGCGGTGTGGCTGGAATTTCTGCACTGCATGCGGGATACGAATATCCCGATCCGGGAGCTGCAACGGTACGCGGCGCTGCGGGAGCAGGGCGAGGTGACTTCGCTCGAACGGCGGAAGATCCTAGAAGACCACCAGTCAGTGGTTGCGACGCAGATTGAGGCGCTTGAGAAGGCGCATGCAATCCTGACGCACAAGATTGCGAACTACCGGAAGATTGAAGAGAAACTGGGATTGACCCGCTCTTCGGAATCGGCAGAGACAGAGCGGGAAGAGCAGCAGCTAATGGCGATAGCGTGAGAGCAGCTTTTAGCTTTTAGCTCTTAGCTTTTAGCGTGCCGGCGATGGTACAACCTCTTGATCCTCTACAGGCACCCGGCCGCAGTGATGGGGTACGGGAAATCCCTGGAACGCAGGAGATCAGTTTTCGGAAGGCTGGCTGACGGCATCCACGACGATGATCTCCACAGAGTCTTTTGAAGGAAGCAGTTTCAGGCCCAACTGCTCGCGCAGAGCCGTGATGATGGTGGCTTGCTGGTCGATGGATTGAAGGTCTTCATCATCATCCGCGGCCCATTTCAGCTCCAGGTCGTATCTGCCGGTCAGGCCGGTCTTGTCGAGGATGTGCCTGTCGACCTTGCGGGACAAGGTGGTTGCGATATCGGCGGTTGTCATACCGGTGCCGACCAGTTTTGCCCGATCCATGGAAGTCTGTGAACCCGGCGACTTGGATTCGGTCCTTTTCAGCGTGGCCCCGCCCTTCGCAATCACGAGATGGTAAACCGGCAAGACCTTCACCTCGTGATGGAATTTCAAGCCGAATCTCTCCGTCAGGATTTGGGCGCACATTTCTCTGCGTTTTGCCTGACGTTCTTCCGCGGGCAGCTTATCGAGCGCTGCCATTGTGTCCTCGTCCATCTTGGCTTCTACATCGAAACGCGTGGATTCCGCCCACTTTGGAAGACCTGATACCTGATCCCCCCAGGGAAGGCCAAAGGCGTATTGGATGAGCCTCGGAAGCACGGTATCCGCGGAGAGGATATCGCGGCGAACGCTAAGATTACTGCTATTCGGATCACCTTTCGACTTTTTTACAGAAACGACTTCGTAAGTTAACTCCTTGCTCTTTGGGGTTTGAGCAGAACAGGAGAGCGTGAAGAGGAACGGAACAGCAACTGTCATGAGAACTGCAATCCATTGGTTGCGCATTGGTGTGCTCCGGATTGATTCCTGACTAACGATGACGCAGAATCCATTCTTGACGCTCAGGATGACAATTCTGTTCGGAAGAGGCAAAATCAAGCTCGACAGGAGTGTCGGTTATGAAGAAGCGACGGTTGGGAGCGAAGGGGCCTGAGGTTTCAGCCATTGGGCTGGGCTGCATGGGCATGAGCGAGTTCTACGGGGCTGGCGATGAGCAGGAATCGATTGCCACGATTCACCGCGCATTGGAACTGGGGATCGATTTTCTGGACACCTCGGATGTTTACGGGCCTTATACCAATGAAGAGTTAGTGGGACGGGCTATCAAGGATCGGCGCGACAGGGTTTTTCTGGCGACGAAGTTTGGAATAGTGCGCGATCCTGCGAACCCGACGAAGCGGGGCGTGGATGGAAGCCCGGCGTATGTGCGGAAATCTGCCGAGGCGAGCCTGAAGCGGCTGCAGGTGGAGACGATTGATCTCTACTACCAGCATCGCGTTGACGCGAAGACTCCGATTGAAGAGACGGTGGGCGAGATGGCGCGGCTTGTGGAGGAAGGCAAGGTGCGGTATCTCGGCTTGAGCGAGGCTGCGCCGGAGACGCTGGAGCGGGCGAATGCAGTCCACCAGATTACGGCGCTTCAGACGGAGTATTCCCTGTGGTCGCGGGAGCCGGAAGAGGGATTGCTGGCGCTCTGCGAAAAGCTGGGTACGGGGTTTGTGGCGTACAGTCCGCTGGGACGTGGTTTTTTGACCGGCGCGTTCAAGAGCCCTGACGATTTTGAGGCGGATGACTTTCGGCGGAACTCGCCGCGATTCCAAGGCGAGAATTTCCAGAAGAACCTGGCTCTGGTGGAGAAGGTGAAGGAGTATGCCGCTGGGGTGGGGTTGACTTCAAGCCAGTTGGCGCTGGCGTGGGTGCTCAAGCAGAGTGAGAATGTTGTGCCGATTCCGGGGACCAAGCGCAGGAAGTATCTGGAAGAAAATGCGGCGGCTGTGGATGCTGCGGTTCCGGCAGATTTGGTGGAGAAGCTGAGTGCGGAGTTTCCGTTGAATGTGGTGTCTGGTACGCGGTATGCGCCGGCGATGATGGAGCTGTTGAACAGATAGAGATCAGGGGGTAGAGATCAGTTCTCCCACCCTAGCCGCAAAAACAAGAACGCGGCGAGGGTGGGGCACCCGGTTGCTTTATTGACCTGATCAAAGCGGTGGATAGAGCGGAAAGCTGTATAGCAGATCAATTAGGATGATGGGCACGGCGGGTGAGCCGCCGATACTTGAATGTTGTTCCCAGGTTCCCTGCCAATGGGAGCCTGTTCGTATTTCTCTTCATCAAGGAGGCCCGCTGTGGCCGATTTTCCTGGGACTCGTTTTAAGCATTTGGGGCCGCGTAACGTTCCTGCTGCGGCGACGGCGGATGCGGAGCGGCAGAGTATCGACCTTGAACCTCTTGCGCCTGAACCGGTGCAGGGTGGGTTCACGCGACGGACATTTCTCTCCGGATTGGGCGCGGCGGGTGTGCTGACTGCAGCCCCGCTGGCGAGGGCTGTGCCGGTGACGGAGCCTGGAGCTGAAGCCCCGCCAGAGGCCGAGCATGTGGCCGATGTGACGCTGCGGGTGAACGGCAAGGAATACGCGTTGAAGGGGCTGGACACGCGGGCGACGCTGCTGGATACGCTGCGGGAGCGGATTCATCTGACTGGGACGAAGAAGGGTTGCGATCACGGACAGTGCGGTGCGTGCACGGTGCATGTGAATGGACGGCGGGTGAATAGCTGCCTCTCCTTTGCGGTGATGCATGAGGGCGATGAGGTTACGACGATTGAAGGGCTGGGCGAGCCGGAGAAGATGCATGCGATGCAGGCGGCGTTTGTGGAGCATGACGGCTACCAGTGCGGCTATTGCACGAGCGGGCAGATTATGAGCGCAGTGGCGTTGTTAAAGGAGCCGATTGGGCCGTTAGATGAAGACGTTCGACATGCGATGGCGGGGAATATCTGCCGGTGTGGGGCTTATAAGAATATTTTGGCGGCGGTGAAGTCGGTTCGAGCGTAGCTCGAACCGACAGAGATCAGGGGTCAGAGATCAGTTATCCCACCCTAGCCGCAAAAACAAAGACGCGGCGAGGGTGGGGCACCCGGTGGAGTGGAGGGTTTCGATGCAGAGTTTTGGGTATGTGAAGGCGACGGGGACGGAGAAGGCGTTGGCTGGCTTTGCGGTGAATGCGCGGTTTATTGCCGGTGGGACTACGCTGGTGGATTTGATGAAGCTGGGGGTTGAGAAGCCTTCGGGCCTCGTGGACATTAATCTTCTGCCGCTGGACAAGATTGAACTGACGCCTTCTGGCGGGTTGACGATTGGCGCGCTGGTGCGGAACTCGGATCTGGCATGGAATGCGACGGTGAAGGAAAAATACGCTGTGCTTTCTCAGGCGATTCTTTCGGGGGCTTCACCGCAGTTGCGGAATATGGCGACTACGGGTGGGAATTTGTTGCAGCGGGTGAGGTGCGCGTATTTTCGCGATCCGAGCGCGGGCCAGCCGGGCGGATATGGGTGCAACAAGCGCGCGCCGGGGACGGGCTGCGCGGCGATGGATGGGTTTCATCGAGTTCATGCGGTGCTGGGTACTAGCGAGCACTGCATTGCGACGCATCCGAGCGATATGTGCGTGGCGATGGCGGCTTTGGAAGCTGTGATTCATGTTGAAGGGCCGAATGGGAAGCGCACGATTGGGTTTGCGGATTTCCATAAGCTGCCGGGGGAGACTCCGCAGATTGAGAATGCGCTCGCAGCCGGTGAGCTGGTGACGTATGTGGAGCTGCCGAAGCCCGTGGAGGGTGCGAAGAGCGCTTATTTGAAGCTGCGGGATCGCGCGAGTTATGAGTTTGCACTGGCGAGTGCGGCGGTGGTGGCTCGCGTTGAGGGTGGACGCGTGAAGTATGTGCGCGTGGCTATGGGTGGGGTGGGTACGAAGCCGTGGCGTTCCCATGAAGCCGAGGCGGCGCTGATGGGCAAGGAAGCTACGGCGGCGAATTTTCGTGCGGCGGCTGAGGCGGCGATGAGGCATGCGAGGGCGCGGCGGGATAATGCGTTCAAGGTGGAGTTGGCGAAGAGATGTGTGGTGAGGACGCTGAAGATGGCGACTGCGTAGGGATTGTGAGCAGGGACAAGAACCGATGCGCGCGAGTCTGCTTCGCGGTATCCCAGGTCTCAAAATCGAGACCTGGGGCACCCACTGATCGTGCTTGATGAGCAGAGAACGGGGGATGTATGGGAATGACTGTGGTGGAACCGGATTCGATGATTGGGAGTTCGATTGTTGGGAAGGCTACGTCGCGGATTGACGGGCCGATGAAGACTACCGGCGCGGCGGAGTATGCAGCGGACTTTTATTTTCCGGGGATGGTGCATGCGATTCCGGTGACGGCGACGATTGCAAGTGGGCGGATTGTGAAGGTGGACTCGTCTGTTGCTGGAAAGATGCCGGGGGTGTTGCTGGTGCTGGATCACGGGAATGTGGGGAAGCTGTACAGGACGGTTCCCGGCGACCAGAATGCGACGAACAGCGAGGTAAGGGCCGCGCTTGAGGACGAGATTGTTCGGCACTGGGGCCAGTATGTGGCAGTTGTGGTGGCGAATACTTTAGAGCAGGCTACGGCTGCTGCTGCGGCGGTGAGGGTGGAGTATGAAGCGCTGCCATCCAATGTGAAGGCAAGTTTGGCGGATTTTGACGGGAAGCGGAAGTCGGTTTCAAAGCGCGGTGATCCGGATAAGGTTTTTGACGCGGCTCCGGTGAAGGTGGACCAGACTTACATTACGCCTGTCGAGACGCATAGCCCGATTGAGCTGCATGCGAGCGTGGTGGTTTGGGATGGGGACCGCGTGACGATGTTTGAGACTTCGCAGGGCGTGGTGAATCATCGCGTGGTGATGGCGCAGGTGCTGGGACTGCCTGTGGAGAATGTGCGCGTGGTGACGCGGTTCCTGGGATCGGGATTTGGAGGAAAGCTGTTTCCGTGGCCTCATGCGGCGCTGGCGGCTGTTGCGGCAAAGAGGCTGGATCGGCCGGTGAAGCTCAGTGTGACTCGGCGGATGATGTTTTCGAGTGTGGGCTACAGGCCGCGCACGGAGCAGCATGTGAAGCTGGGTGCAACTAAGGAAGGCAAGCTGCTGGCGGTACGGCATGATTACCTGAACAACACTTCGATTCTGGATGATTATGACGAGGGGTGCGGTGAGGCTACGCCGTATCTGTATAGCGTGGCGAACCTGGAAGTGACGAGCGGGCTGGTGAGGCGGAATATGGGCGCGCCGATGTATATGCGCGGGCCGGGGGCGGTTCCGGGACTGTATGCGACGGAAGCGGCTATGAATGAGTTGGCCGATGCGCTGGCGATGGATCCGGTGAAGCTGCGTGTGTTGAACGATACCGATAAGGATGAGAGCGAGGGTGGGAAGCCGTTTTCTTCGCGGCATTATCGCGAGTGCATGGAGACGGGCGCGCAGAAGTTTGGGTGGGAGAAGCGGACGCAGGGGATTGGTTCGATGCGGCGGGATGGCAAAGTGCTGGGCTGGGGGATGGCGGGCGCGAGCTGGGTGGCGCTGCGGCTGCCATGCACGGCGGCGGTGGAGTTTTGCGACACGGGGCGGGTTTGCGTAAGGTGCGCTACGCAGGATATTGGCACAGGAACGTACACGGTGTTTGCGCAGGTGGCGCATGAGAAAACTGGCGTGCCGCTGGATAGGATCGATGTGTTTCTGGGGGACAGTTCCCTTCCCGACGGGCCTACTTCGGGTGGTTCGATGGTGACGGGGTCGGTGCTGAATGCGATTGCGCAGGGTGCTGACAACGCGATCCGGAGGCTGCAGCATTTGGCGGCGGAGACGGAGGGAACTCCGCTGAATGGCGCGAAGGTGGAGACGATTGCGTTTACGAATGGGCGGTTGCATGCGAAGGATTCGGCGGCGGCTGGTGGGACTGCCTTTGCGGACCTGCTGAAGGCGGCGAATCTGGCGCGGATCAGCGCGGAGGGTAAGACGCTCGCGACATGGGAGGATCCGAAGTCGAAGGGATTCTCGCTGCACTCGTATGGGGCGCAGTTTGTGGAGGTGGAGTGGGAGCCGGAGATTGCGCGGCTGAGGGTGAGCCGGGTCGTGAGCGTGATCGATGGGGGAAGGATTATCAACCCGAAGGCTGCGGAGAACCAGATTGCCGGAGCGGTGGTGATGGGCGTGGGCATGGGGTTGATGGAAGAGACGATTTACGACGAGCGGACGGGACAGCCGATCAATGGCAGCATGGCGGATTATCTGATGGCAACGTGTGCGGATGCGCCGGAGATCGATGTGACGTTTTTGAATTATCCCGACCCTGTGATGGGTGAGTATGGCGCGCGCGGGGTTGGCGAGATTGGGTTGGCGGGGATTGCGCCGGCGATTACGGCGGCGGTGCATCATGCTACAGGGTTAAGGGTGAGGGAGCTGCCGGTGAGGATTGAGGATTTGCTGCAATCGAAGATTGTTTGAGGCAGGGACCGAGGGAAAAGGGACAAGACAAAAGCAGGTCCTTCGACTCACCACCCCCGAGCTGAAAAACGCTCGGGGCCCCGTTCGCTCAGAATGACACTCCATTTTCTCTATGATTGAAATTTTCTTTCCATGATTGAGATGCGATGACGGATTTGGAGCAGATATTGCCGCTGTGGAGGGATCTGGAGGCTTCCGGGGCGGAGTATGTGCTGGCAACGGTGGTGAAGGTGGAGGGTTCGAGCTACCGGAAGCCGGGGGCGCGGATGCTGCTGGCTGCGGATGGACGGCGCGCGGGCACGGTGAGCGGTGGATGCCTGGAGGCTGCTGTGGCGAAGAAGGCCTGGTGGCTGACGGAGAGCGGTCCGGTAGTGCAGAGTTATTCGACGCTGGAGGATGATGGCGAGCTGCCGTATGGGTCAGGCTGCGGCGGGGTGGTTTGGATTTTGCTGGAGCGGCGTGGGACTGCGGACGAGGTGATGCGGGCGCTGGAGGAAGCGTGGAATGCGCGTGTGCCTCTGGCGATTGCTACGGTGTTGCAGGGCGAGCGGATTGGGCAACGGGTGTTTGCAATGACGGCGGGAGATTTGGAGTTGGCGGCGCTGGAAAAGTTTTGCGCGGATCTGCCGGTGTGGATCGAAGAGCATGCGGCGCGACCCGCGCTGTGGGTCTTTGGTGCGGGAGACGATACGAAGCCGCTGGTGAAGATGGCGCGGACGCTCGGTTGGTATGTAGCTGTTGCGGATGGAAGGTCGCATCTGGCGACTGCGGGGCGGTTTATCGAGGCGAATGCAGTGACTGTGCTTGCGGCCGATGAGCCGCCGAAGATCGATGCGCGTGCGCGCGATGCGGCGGTAGTGATGACGCATAGCTTTGAGCAGGATTCGCGCATACTGGCTGGATTGCTGAGCGGTCCTGCGAGGCCTGCTTACATTGGCGTGCTGGGACCGCAGCGGCGGACGCGGGAACTGCTGCAAGATGTGGCGCGAAGGCTGGGTTTTGTGCCGAGTGAACGAGTGATTGAAGGCTGGCTGGCAGAGCTTCATTCGCCGACGGGGCTGGATCTGGGCGCGGAGACGCCAGCGATGATTGCGCTGTCGATTGTGGCGGAGATTCAGAAGACGCTTTCGGGTGGGACGGGCCTGCCGCTGAAGCAGGTGCGGGGAATGAAGGCGGCGCCGTTGGTTTAAGGGTCGCGCGAGAACTTGAACGCCTCCGAGCGTTGTTGCTCTTCGCCAATCGACAACGGCGGCAGTGGACGCCCCTCGGCATCGGATTTCTTCCCACTTGATCCGAGGACATAACCACACATATTTATGCTAATTAGTTTAGAGACAGGACATTAGGGTCATTCGATTGTTGCCGCGCTGTCCTCTGACGAATCCCGAACGACAGGATATGTTTCCTTCCTTTGTCGGCAACAAAATTACACTTCGCTTACAACCTGATGACAATCGCCTCGGCGCGGGTTCACTATGCTTATCAAAGCAACGACGGGTGACGGGCATAGCGTGCGAACATCAAAAAAAATCGTATTCTTCTTTCCATCGTTCTCCAGCTCTGAAGCCACGGCGCCGCTCGGGATTCTAGCCGTAGCGACCCCTCTGATCCGTGCCGGCTTTGAAATCGTGCTGATCGACTCAACCATCACTCCCGACTTCAAGGGCCGTGTCCTCGAAGAAGTGAAAGACGCGCTTTGCCTGGGCGTATCGCTGGTGACGGGTCCGATGATCCGCGAAACCGTTGAGATCGCAAAAGCAGTGAAGGCCTGGGACCCGGACTTCCCCGTGGTGCTGGGCGGATGGCATCCTTCGCTGCTCCCGCAGCAGACGCTGGAGGCGCCGTACCTCGACTACATCGTTCGAGGACAGGGCGAGGACAGCTTTCTGGAGTTGGTGCAGCATCTGCGTGCCGGGTCTGCGCCGGATTTCGTCGCGGGCATCGGTTTCAAGCGCGACGGCAAGTTGATCATGACGCCGGAACGCGCGCTGCGCCCGCTTGCGGAAATGCCCCCAAAGGCCTACCAGATCGCCGACTTCGATGCGTACGAGCGCAAGTGCGGCCGCCGCTGGGCGATGTACACCTCTAGTCTCGCATGCCCCTTCAACTGCGGTTACTGCACAAACGCCGGCGTCTACGGGCGCAAGTGGAACGCCCTCTCGCCCGAGCAATTTGTGGAAGAGACAGTGGATCTCAGCCGCAGGTACGCACTGGAGATGATCTGGGTTGTCGATGACAACTTTATGGTGGACATGGACCGCGTCCGGGGAATCGCCGAAGGCCTGGTACGTGAAAACTCGCATTTCAAGTGGAGCGTTCAAGCCACCAGCAACGTAGTCGCGCGGATTTCGCCTGAGGATTTGCGCCTGTTGCACCGCGCGGGCCTACAGCAGATATGTCAGGGTATAGATTCCGGTTCGCCGACGGTGCTGAAGTTGATGAACAAGGACTGGCAGGACTTTGAAGCCATCCACGAGAGCGCCGCCCGCTGCCTGGAAGCGGGGATTCGGCCCTCCTTCAACATGATTTTCGCGTATCCGGGCGAAGGCAGGAAGGAGAGGCGCGAGAGCATCGATTTCATGATGAAAACCTGCCGAAAATATCCCGGTGCGGAATGGTGGACAAACATCTTTACGCCCTATCCGGGTTCGCCGGTTTTCTCCAAAGCAACCGAGCTTGGCATCGAGCTTCCAGCCACGCTGGAGGGATGGGCGGATTACTTCCCTCGCTACACGCGCCTTCCCTGGCTCAATGGCAAGGAACACACCAGGCTGCAGGTCACGCGCGACTATCTGCGAGTGGCCTTCGATCGCGTCCCGATTGCCGCGGACAAGCGTGGTAAAATTACTCGCTTGATTCAAAAGTGCATTTCGCTTCCCGCTCGCTGGCGGCTGGATCACGACATCTATAGCGCGCCGGTGGAGTTGTGGCTCAACAACAAGTTGAAGCGCTACACCGCGATGAAGCCTACCGTCGACGCCAAGCGGCTTGCGAACACGCCTGCGGAGGCTGCATGTTAACTGCTCCATACGATGGGCTGCCGCTCGGCGCGCCGCTTTCGATGCTGTCTTTGGCGGGCACACTGCGTGAAGCCAACTTTGAAGTTGTGCCAATCGATGCTGTGATGGAGCCACGCTTGCTCAACCAGACTTGCAAGCGCCTCTCTCCTGTGACGGGTCAGGCCTTGCCCGCGGAGACAGCCAATGTTTGCTGAACTGCCGTTGCGTGGAGGTGGCCCATGGCAGACGTCCTGCTGACGCACTCATACCACCTGCCGTACGACCAGAAGCAGGTGCGGAAGATGCAGCCCTATCGTCCATTGGGCACCCTGTATGCTGCCGCTACTCTTCGCGCCGCGGGCTTCACGGTTGCCCTGTTTGACACGATGTTGTTGAATCCGGAGCAGGAGTTCGCTGCTTTCCTCGCGGAGCACAACCCGCGTGCCGTCGTGATCTACGAAGACGATTTCAACTTCCTTACCAAAATGTGCCTCACGCGCATGAGAGAAGTTGCATGGCACATAACAGAGGCCGCAAAGCAAAGAGGACTCCCTGTCGTCGTCCACGGTTCGGACGCTACCGATCATCCTGAGATCTTTCTCAATCATGGTGTCGACTACGTGCTGCGAGGAGAAGCCGAGCAGACGCTGGTCGAACTCTGCGGCAATCTGCTCAACCAGACGCGTCCGGCCGAGATTGACGGTCTCGTCCGCACTGCCGCGAATGGCACACAGGTGTACAGCCGCCAGAGGCTCTCGCAGAATCCGGATTGGACCGAATTGCCGCAACCGCCCCGCGATCTGACGGACTTCGCGCCCTACCGCAAGGCATGGGTCGAGGCGCACGGCTACTTCTCGGTAAACATGGTTTCGAGCCGCGGTTGTCCCTACCGCTGCAACTGGTGCGCGAAACCGATCTCCGGCAACAAATTCCATCTGCGTTCCGCCGCAGCCGTGGCGGAAGAGATGCAACAGCTCAAGGCGGACGCGCAGGCCGACCACATCTGGTTCGGCGACGATGTGTTTGCGCTGAACAGCCATTGGGTCCAGGATTTCGCTTCTGAAGTGACCCGAATGGACGCAGCTCTTCCCTTCAAGATTCAGTCCCGCGCGGACCTGATGAGCGAAAAGACAGTAGCAGCGCTGCGGACCGCAGGCTGTGCTGAGATATGGATGGGCGTTGAGTCCGGCTCGCAAAAAATACTCGACGCCATGGACAAAGGCCTCCGGCTCTCGACCGTCCGCACGGCCCGGCAGCGTTTGAAGGACGCAGGCATTCGAGCATGTTACTTCCTGCAGTTCGGCTATCCTGGCGAAAAATGGCAGGACCTGCAGGAGACCATCGCTTTTGTCCGCAGCACTCGGCCCGACGACATCGGAATCTCGTTCTCCTATCCGCTGCCCGGAACCGTCTTCTACGAGCGCGTCCAGGCCCAACTGGGAGTCAAACGCAACTGGGCTGATAGCGACGACCTGTGCATCATGTTTCAGGCCGAGTACGCGAGCGAGTTCTACCGCGCCGTGCGCAATGCTCTCCACGCCGAAGTCGACGCCTGGAACTCCGGCAGCGAAGCCCGCACGGCGGCTTCCGTCGATCAACTGTGGAAGGAAGTCTTCGCGCTCGAACCGGGCAGCAGAAACCCCAACGCGCTCGTCCTCTCGCAGGATCACATCGGCGCCACGGAGCAGCCAGCGGGCTTCATCCCCGTTCACCAGTTAACCGGGACCACGGGGGGATAAATGCGGGATATGCTCCTCACACACGGATATTTTCTCTTTGAGGATCCCAAAGAGCGGCAGATCATGAAGCCGTATGCTCCGCTCGGCATTCTCTATCTCTGCTCGCATCTGCGCAATCGCGGCTTCGACGTCGATGTCTTCGACACCACCTTCTCCAGCCGCGAGGAACTCTTCAAGTATCTGCGCTTCGAGAAGCCTTCGGTACTCGGCATCTATGCGAACCTGATGACGCGCGGCAACGTCGTCGAGATTCTCTCCGTCGCGAAAGAGGCTGGTTGGACAACCGTCGTCGGCGGCCCTGAGCCCGGTGCGTATTCGCTGGAGTATCTCCAGGCCGGTGCCCAGTTTGTGGTTGCCGGCGAAGGCGAGTTGACCATGGAAGAGCTGCTGCAGGCGCTGCGCAGCGGCGAATCCAACTTCTCGAAGGTCGCAGGCCTGGCGTTCCTCGACGGCAACGGGAACTTCTGCCAGAACCCGCCGCGCTCGCAGATCGAAAATCTCGACCTGCAGCCATGGCCGGCTCGTGAAGCCATCGACCTTCATCGCTATGTCGAGACCTGGCGAACGCATCACGGCAGCGGATCGGTGAACTTCATTACCGCGCGCGGCTGCCCCTTCCGGTGCAACTGGTGCAGCCATCAGGTCTATGGCCAGTCGCACCGCCGCCGCTCCCCCATCAAGGTCGTCGATGAAGTGGAGTGGCTGCTGGGAGAGTACCGCCCGGATATGATGTGGGTCTCCGATGACGTGTTCACCATCAACCACGCATGGCTGCGCAGCTATGCCGCGGAGATGCGCCAACGCGGCATCCGCATTCCCTTCGAGTGCATCTCGCGCGCCGACCGTCTAAGCCCCGAGATGATGGACATCCTCGCCGATCTCGGCTGCTTCCGGATGTGGATCGGCTCGGAGAGCGGATCGCAGCGTATCCTCGATTCGATGGACCGCGGTGTCAAGATCGAGCAAGTGCATAAGGCCGTGGAGATGTGCCGCGAGCGCGGCATCCAGAGCGGCATGTTTCTGATGTGGGGGTACGAGGGAGAGGAGATGGAGGATATTGAGGCGACGATTAAACACGTCAGCATCTCGAAGCCCGATATCTTCTTCACGACCGTCTCCTATCCCATCAAGGGAACGTCTTACTACAATCGCATTGCGTCACGCTTGATCCAGATTGGACCGTGGGGTAAAACCTCTGATCGCGAGCTAAAGATTCAAGGCCGTCATTCGCGTCAGTTTTATACGCATGCCGACAAAGTCCTGCGCGATGAAGTCGCACTGGCCCGCATGCTTTCCAATCCCAGCGCTCCTCAGCAGCCGGTCGATCCCCAGGAAGCGGCCTTGCTGCGGCAGAACATCGCCATTGAGCGGGCCGCGCTGCTGGCCACCTACTCCGAGGTGGAGCAGTGATGCTGGACACCTTCGACAATGCAGCCGCCGGACTCGCATTCGACCGGGTGGCCCCGAGCTATGACTCGATCTTCACATTTTCCGCGATCGGCAAATCGCAGCGTGAGGTAGTGTGGAAGCACGCCCTGACGGTCTTCGCGGCAGGCAGCCGCATCCTGGAGTTGAACTGCGGGACCGGAGAGGATGCACTCTTCCTGGCCGGTAAAGGCATGGTCGTGACCGCATGCGACGCGTCGCTGGGCATGATCGCGCAGGCCCGTCAAAAGATCACCGCCGAGTCACCCGAAGCGCGCATTACGTTGTTCGCGCTGCGCAGCGAAGAGATTCGCAGCCTGCCGCAAGCCTTGCATTTCGATGGCGTCTTCTCCAACTTCTCCGGACTGAACTGTGTCAGCGATCTGAAGAGCGTGGCGCAACAGTTGGCCGAGCGGCTCGATCCGGGAGCATCGCTGCTGTTCTGCCTTTCGACACGCTACTGCTTATGGGAGACCGTCTACTTTTTGATGCGCGGCCTTCCACGCAAGGCCTTCCGCCGATGGAAGGGCGCATCGCAAGCGCGCCTCGATGGTCTCGAATTTCCGGTCTACTATCCGACCGTTGCGCAGTTACGCCGTGCGTTTGCGCCGGAGTTCCGTCTCGTCTCCACCACGGGAATCGGCATTGCCGTCCCACCCTCCTACGTTGAGGCCTGGATGGCGCGCCATCCGCACCTATTGAAGCTCCTGGGCGCGATCGATAAAACAGTACGCACCTGGCCCGGTCTCCGCTCGTCGGGTGACCACATGCTGCTGCATCTTGAGAAGAGGCGGCCATGCCAAGCCTGATCGAACAATCAGCGCATTCCTCCAGCGCCGCCGTCGCCGGTTTGACATTGCAATGCCCGCGCTGCGGCGGCACTCTCGATGCATGTACAGGACAAGACGTATCCGCCCTGACCTGTAACGAATGCTCGTTCCGCCTGGAGCAACACCAGGGTATATGGCTGGCATTACCTGAAGAGCGCGCCGCCTACTATGCTCGATTTATCGCAGACTACGAAATGATTCGCGCAGCCGAAGGCCGCGGCAGCAAGAGCGCGCCGTACTACCTCTCCTTACCCTACGTGGATACATCGGGCCAGAACCAGGCGCAATGGACCATCCGGGCGCGCACCTACTCCTATCTCGTCAAACACATCTTCCCGCGGATCAAGGCCGCTGCGGGCGTTGGCGCACGCGTTCTGGATATGGGCGCCGGCAACGGATGGATGAGCTATCGCCTCGCCCAAATGGGCTTCCGCCCAGTAGCCGTCGATCTCTTGATCAACGATCAGGACGGCCTGGGCGCTGCGAAACATTATCAGCAGCAGTTGCCGGAGATGTTTCCGGCCGTACAGGCCGAGAGCACGCGACTGCCGTTCGCTTCAGAACAATTCGATGCGGCGATCTTCAATGCGTCGTTTCACTACGCCGAAAACTATCAGTCAAGCCTGCGCGAAACGATGCGCTGCCTGAAACCTGGCGGCCTGATCGTCATCGCCGACTCGCCCTGGTACTCCCAAGCCTCCAGCGGCGAGCGCATGCTGGCAGAGCGGCGCGAGGCTTTTCTCAAACGCTTCGGCACACTGTCAAACTCGATCCCGAGTCTGGAGTTTCTTACCGACGCAAGACTGAACGATCTGGAGCAGGCACTGAACCTGCGCCTGAAACGCCATGTCCCGTTCTATGGCCTGAAGTGGTCGATGCGGCCCTGGCTCGCGCGCGTGCGCGGCCGCCGCGAGCCCGCCCGCTTCCGCATCTACTCCGCCAGGAAGGCAGCATGATTCTTCTTTTCCATCCACGCGCCACCAGGCCGCGCAACTGCCGGCTTCCACTCGCTGTCATGGCTCTTGCCGCCGTCCTCGAAGGACGCGAAGAGTACGAGATCGTCGACGGCAATCTCGAAGACAATCCCGTCGAGGCGCTCCTGAAGCTCATCGATGCGCATCCTGTCGATCTGCTCGGCGTATCCACCATGCCCGGTCCGCAGATGGTCGCCGCCATGGAGACCTCGCGTGAGATCCGCCGGCTGCGCCCGCATGTGAAGATCGCCTGGGGCGGCTACTTTCCTTCCATCTATCCGGATACAACCCTGAACGCAAAATACGTGGACTTCGTGGTGCGCGGACAGGGCGAGGACACACTGCTGGAACTGATCGACGCCATTCGCGGCAACCGCACGCTGGAGTCGATCCGCGGACTTTCGTACAAGGACTCCTTCAGTCTGCATCGCAGTAACCCCGAGCGTCCAATGAAGGGCCCCGACAGCTTTCCCTGGTCCCCGTTTCATCGTCTGCCAGTGGAGAAATATCTACGTCCATCGTTCTTTGGCAAGCGCACAGCCGTCCATCACGCCAGCATCGGATGCCCATTCAACTGCAGCTTCTGCGGCGTGCATGCGGCCTACGGACGCGACGAGAAGATGGAATCTCCGGAGCGCACCGTGGCGATTCTCAAGCACCTGATCGACCGCTACAAGATCGACTCCGTTCAGTTCTACGACATGAACTTCTTCCTTCGCGAAGACCACGCCCTCAAGCTCTGCGAGCTGATGGCCCCACTCAATCTGCGCTGGTGGTGCGAGGGACGTGTAGACATCATGTCGCGTTACTCGGACGAGACGATGGCCGTCATTGCAAAGGCCGGCTGCACCATGATCTTCTTTGGCGCCGAGTCCGGCTCCGATTGGGCTCTTGAGGAGATGCAAAAAGGCATCACGACAGATCAGACCGTGACGATGGCCCATCGCACGCGCCAGTTCGGCATCATTCCCGAGTTCTCCTTCGTCGTCGGCAATCCCAAAGACCCTGAACGCGACACGCGCGAGACGCTACATTTCATCCGCAAGCTCAAACGCATCAACCCCGACTCCGAGATCATCGTCCAGCACTATACCCCCACGCCGCAGAAGGGTTCAATGTATGGAGATGTCGACGACAAGATCTCTTTTCCTGACACCCCGGCAGAGTGGGCGACCAAGCGCTGGATGGACTTCACCCTGCGCATCGATACCAGCTCCCCGTGGTTGAAGGCCAAGACCAAAACTCTTATCGACAACTTCGAGCTGGTGGTCGCCTCCCGCTGGCCCACCGTGCAGGACATACGGGCGCCGAAGTGGAGCCGCCTTCTGCTGAAGACGCTCAGTGCCTGGCGTTATGCGTTGAAGGTCTACAGCCATCCCGTAGAACTGGAGTGGGCTCATAGCTTCATCAATCTCCGCAAGCCAAAACGGGAGAGCCTGTGACCGCTGCCGCCGAGCTTGCGGCCGCGCCGCCAGACAACTCTGGCGCCTTCGACGCCTGGGCGAAAGTCTATGACCGCCAGGAGAACCCGCTGCTCGCGCTCGAGGAGCGCTATCTTCCCTGCCTCCTTCCCGACTGCAAAGAGAAACATATCCTCGATGTAGGCTGCGGTACCGGCCGCTGGCTCACACGTCTCGCCGGCAGTCATCCAGCCTCACTGCATGGCGTGGACGTTTCCCCAAAGATGCTGGAAGCCGCGGCCGCAAAGAACCTGGCGAATACGCGCCTCAATTATGGCGGGCTTCCTTCCCTGCCCGCCGCATCCGCAAGCGCCGATCTCGCCTTAGCCTCGTTCGTCCTCAGTTACGTCGAAGACCTGAATCAATGTGCCTCCGAACTGGCGCGCGTCATGCGTGCGGACGGCGATCTCTACCTGTCCGACATGCATCCTGGCACCGCCGCCGCCCTCGGCTGGAAGCGCGGCTTCGAGACCGATGGAGTGGCTTATCGGCTGGCAACGCGGACGTGGCCGCTGGCGCGCGTGATCGACGCCTTCACGTCGCATGGCTTCACCGTGGCCGCGCTTCTTGAGCCGCCCTTCGGTGAGTTGGAGCGCGTTCTGTTCCAGGCACACGATAAAGAAGAAGCCTGGCATCAAGCCGCTGGCAGGCCCGCAATCTACCTGCTCCATCTCCGCAGGCTGCCGCTGCGCCCACTCATAGCGGACGCCACGCACACTCTCCATCTGAGTGGCGCGCAGTGTGCTCTTGGCGCACAGGAGCAGCTTCCCGCCTCCATCGCAATTGAACACGACGCCGTCGCTTCCATCATGAGCGGCTCCGCGCAGAAGTCCGCCAACCGCGCGCTCACCCTCGATCTCAACGGATACCTCTTGTTCCCCGGTCTGGTGAACGCGCACGATCATCTGGAGTTCGCGCTGTTTCCGCGCCTCGGATCTCCTCCTTACGAAAACGCCTCGCAGTGGGCTCACGATATCCAGGAATCTGCCGCCTGCACGATCGCCTTGCACCAGCAGATACCCAAAGACATTCGTCTCTGGTGGGGAGCCATTCGCAATCTGCTTTGCGGAGTCACCACCGTATGCGAACACAATCCGCTCCATCCGACGCTTCAGGACAGTAGTTTTCCCGTGCGCGTGGTGAAGGAGTACGGCTGGGAACACTCCATCGCGTTCGCCAAAGACATTCCTTCCGCCTTGAAGCGCACAGGCGATGCTCGCCCGTTTTTTATCCATGCATGTGAAGGCATCGACGGCTCCGCCGCAGCGGAACTGCACGCGCTCGACGCCATGGGCGCGCTCGAAGAACGCAGCGTTCTCGTGCATGGCCTGGCGCTCGACGCTATGGGAGCCGATCTGCTGAATCGGCGCCGCGCCGCGCTGGTCATCTGTCCCTCATCAAACAATTTTCTCTTTCAAACAACGCACACGCTTGAGCGCCTGCGCTCCATCGAGCGCCTCGCCCTGGGCAGCGATTCCCCACTTACCGCCGACGGCGATCTCCTCGATGAACTCCGCTTCGCGCGGAACAAGTGCGGTCTCCACGCGGACGAACTCTACCCCATGGTCACGGATCGCTCCGCGCGCATCGCGCGCCTTCATCGCGGCGAAGGCACGCTCCGTGCGCGTTCCGCGGCAGACATCGTCGCAATCGGACATCGCCCCGGCAGCCCCGCTGAAATTCTCTCCAGTGCAAGCTGGCGCGATGTTGAGCTAGTCCTGGTCGGCGGAGAGGTCAAGCTGGCGTCCCCGAAGATCTTTGATCGCCTGCCTGCGGAGATGCGTCACGGGCTGCTTTCCCTCAAGATAGAGGACGAGCTCCGTTGGCTTCGGGCTCCAGTACTCACGCTCCTTGAAGCTGCGGAGAACGTTCTCGGAACGGGCAATGTTTACCTGGGCGGACTCCGCATTGCGCAAGCTGCGGTGGAGGCCTGATGTCCGTTGACCTCAAAGAAACGCCTCAGCAGTACAGGGTCGAGTCCGGCAAACTCACGTCTCTGCCCATTCTACTGCTCAACGTGCATGAGAACTGCAACTGCCGCTGCCTGATGTGCGACATCTGGAAGCGGCCGCCTGGATCGGAGCTCGAACCCGCCAGCATCATGCGTCACCGCGACTCGATCAAGGCCCTGGGAGTTCGCCAGGTCGTTTTAACCGGCGGCGAACCCCTGCTTCACTCCAGCTTCGATGCGCTCTGTAGTTTTCTCCAAAGCTGCGGTGTCCGCGTCACGCTTCTGACCACAGGCCTGCTGCTCACCAGGCGCGCGGAAAGCGTTGCCGCGGGAGTGGACGAAATCATCATCTCGCTCGATGGCCCGGAGGCGGTCCACGATGAAATTCGGCGGGTGAACCGCGGCTTCGATCTGATCCGCTCAGGAATCGCCGCGGTTCGGCATCATCGGACGGACATGCCGATACAGGCTCGCAGCACCGTGCAACGGGCTAACTTCCTTTTCCTGCGCGAAACCGTATCGGCGGCGAAACGCCTCGCCTTCGACTCCATTTCGTTTCTCGCCACCGACGTCTCATCCCATGCCTTCAATCGCGAGCTCATCTGGCCGGGCGAGAGACAGAACCAGGTCGCGCTTTCACCGTCGGAGATCACAAACCTGGAGCACGAGATCGAGCTGCTGATTGAGCAGTTCAGCGAAGAAATCGCCAGCCGCTATATCGTGGAATCACCTCGAAAGCTACGCCATATTGCGCGCCGCTTCCGCGAGCACCTCGGACAGTTCGCACCTGAAGCGCCCCTCTGCAACGCCCCCTGGGTCTCCGCCGTCATGGAGATCGACGGCTCCATCCGCCCATGTTTCTTTCATCCCAAGTTCGGCAACATCGGGACCGGCTCTCTCGAAGACGCCATCAATTCAGCGTCCGCACAGGAGTTCCGGCGCACGTTGAATGTCGCCCAGAACCCAACCTGCCAGCGCTGTGTCTGTTCGCTGAACTACCGAAGAGCTTAGCTGTTTGGTCCCAGGGTTAGATGGTGCATGGCAGGTGGCCCACTCATCAAACTATCAGGACTGTGCCCCGTTCATCGCAGCTTTATCGCGATGAGCGGGTCTTCTTCCATAGTTACTTTCGTCCATTGCCCTTTCGTAACGTCCCTCGCCTCAAATAGTTTGCATAGAATTAGATAATGTCGTCACGAGATTGGAGTTTATGCGAAGATGATTGGAGACGATGCCATCCGCCGCGTATCACCGTCATGATCTGAGCGACCACGCCTGGAAATTGCTTGCCTCTCATCTTCCC
>NZ_JBEKYX010000043.1:0-42352 GCF_049510455.1 Occallatibacter sp.
GTAGCTCTTTCTTCTGCTGATTCTGAGTAAAGCATAAATGGGGTTAATTGCATGCAAAGTTTCTGAAGGAAGTGGGGTTACGAAAGGGTGGTGGACTTTGGTAATGACGAAGGACTAGGGACTAGGGCAGTTCTGCTCTTGCTGTGGAGCGATCCCAGCCTGGCCGCAAAACAAATACGCGGCGAGGGTGGGGCGTCCGAACTTTATACCTTCGGGAGAGATGCTCTAAACTCGCGATAACCGCAGAAATTCCATAAATGCTTTTACCCGTTGCAATCAACGCGAAACCACCGAGAATGGTAACAAGGCAAATGATGAAGGCGTAGTGCGATCCCCGAGCCTGGCTCGCGACATTGCCTGAAACCACCGCAGTCTCTAAGGCCTCGCGGTGTGCGCTCTGCCGCTCGGCCATCGCCATTATGCGTTCAGCGCCATTCGGTATCACTTCGTTATATCTGGCTAAAAGGCCCGGCGGCGGCAGAGGTCCAGTAAATGAGACCGATTGCGTAACAGTAGCGATTGAGGTATTTGCCTGGGGTGGCGGAGGATTGTTGCGGTTGCGCTTACGATTGGTCACAAGGTATTAAGCAGCCTGCATTTCTGACTCATTCTGATAAATTGCGTCAGCTAAATCTTGTCCCACAACAATTCAATCGGCAGCAATAGCCTTGGCGTCCGCTTCCTCAGTCGTTTCGCTTCTGTTGTAGTCGTCGAATTGACCAAACATATCGAATACGCGAGCAGCGCCCGACACAAAAGACGGCTGTGCGAATAGAAAATCCGATTTCACTTGGCTTTCCATGATCTCCTCAGCACGTTATCAGTTATCGGCTGAACGCTTCCATCCGTAAGATGGGTCGGGACGAGAAAGGTTTCTCGCAAAGACTGTCGGCAAGGAATCGCCTGATTCCAAAGCCAATAGCGCCCTCAGTATTAAACATTGACTTAAAAAAGTCTACCAGAATAGTGAAGAATTATGTGAAACCGTGTCAAATCGACAATTCATTCACGGCGATTGCTCCCTCAGAACGAGCCCGGTTAGCTTGATGGGGGTTCCAGGCTACAAAGGCCCGAATCCTAGAAGATTCGGGCCGTGGTTTTTCTGTTCCGATTATGAGTGTGGCACAAATGCCCCTAATTGCATGCAAACTATTTTGAGGGCGGCACGGTACGAAAGGGTATTGGACTTTAGTAATGGGGGAAGGCAGGGAAAAGGGACAAGGGACAAGGGACTGAGGGACTGAGGGACTGAGGGACTGAAAAGCAGAAGCAGGTTCTTCCCTCCGCCTGAGAGACGGGTACGCATAGATACAAGCGATGGCAACTTTATAGGAAGTGAGCGGGAGTGCTATCCCACCCATTCGGCAAAGAACGCCGAATGGATGGGGCACCCGAATTTTGCGGTGATCCGAGAGGCTGCTACTGGGCGACGGGTGTGGCGGCGGCTGGCTGCGCGGGGGCTGCCGCAGGCTTGGGCTTGGGGGCTTCCGCTTTTTTGCTGGGCGCGAGGATGGCGTGCAGAATGGTGCCTTCCATGCGCGGCATGAACTCGACAACGCCAACCTCGCCTATGTCCTGAATGAGGCGGTTGATGATGTTGTAGCCCAGGTCGCGGTGAGCCATCTGACGACCACGGAAGCGGAGGCTGGCCTTGACCTTGTCTCCACCATTGAGGAACTTGACGGCCTGGTTCTTCTTGGTCTGGTAATCGTGTTCGTCAACAGTGACAGAAAACTTGACCTCTTTGACGATAATGACCTTCTGCTTTTTGCGCGCGGCGCGGTCGCTCTTGTCCTTCTCGTAGAGAAAACGGCCATAGTCCTGAATGCGGCATACGGGCGGTACGGCATTCGGCGAAACCTCGACCAGATCCAGCCCGCGCTCGCGAGCGATCTTTAGCGCCTCAAAAGGCGCCAGAATTCCCATTTGTTCGCCATTTTCGTCGATTACGCGGATCTCGCGTGCGCGAATCCTGTCGTTGATGCGGATAAAGGACTTAGCTGCTCGTTTATCGAATGCGATGGTGCTCCTCCATTGTCGTTCCGGCGGAGGATTCAATCCTCAGCAGCGGGAAACGCACCCTGAGTATAGCACTGGTTTGGTTACGAATGTGCATGCGGTAATGGCTCAGTTTGAAAAATCCCACAGGGGCTAAAGCCCAAAGACTTTATCAGCCGGATTTTCGGCACGACTGAAGTCGTGCCCTGTTACAAAACAATTCAAACTGAGCCAGTGCCTGCGTGCGGGCTGGGGAAAACGCGATCTTCCCTGGTGGACGGGCTGACGAGGGTTGCGGCGAGAGTGAGGTCGTCAGCGAGGGCAGCGATCCGGACACTGACTAGAGTGTTTGAGGGGGTAATTCTCTCATCCGCATTCCGGATTTCGATGGGGAGAAAGTTCTGGGTGAGAGCGGCTGTGCGGCCTTCCGCAGCAAGGGCTTCCGGCGTATGCAGAGTGATGGCGTCCAGGGTGCGGCCGATCATGGACTGGCGGTGCGCGTGGGTCTTTTCGCGGGCGAGAGTGCGGAGAGCGGCCATTCGTTCTGTGACAACGCGGGGCGGAACGGGCGACTGCCGGTGCAGTTCCCAGGCGCGCGTGCCGGGGCGTGGCGAAAATGGGAAGAGATGCAGGTAGCCGAA
This sequence comes from Occallatibacter sp., assembly GCF_049510455.1. Taxonomy (GTDB): domain Bacteria; phylum Acidobacteriota; class Terriglobia; order Terriglobales; family Acidobacteriaceae; genus Telmatobacter. The sequence continues at coordinate 2,640 of NZ_JBEKYX010000043.1, forward strand.
GGGCAGGGCGCGGATCAGCTCGTATGTCTCGGTGAATTCGGCGTCGGTTTCGCCGGGGAAACCGGTCATGACGTCGGCGCCGAGGGTGAGGGTGTCTCCGCAGGTGGCACTGAGCGCTGCGGCCTTTTCTACGTAGTGCCAGGGGCGGTAGCGGCGGTGCATGCGGCGAAGCACGGCGTCTGATCCGGACTGGAGCGGCAGGTGGGTGTGACGGGCAAGGCGTGTGGGTGGGAATTCGCGAAATAGATTGATGAGGTCGGCGTCCCAGTCCATGGGCTCAATGGAGCTTAGGCGGAGACGGGGTAATTCGGTTTCCGTGAGGATGGCGCGGACGAGGGCGGCGAGATTCGGATTGTTGTCGAGATTGCGTGGCAGGTCTCGACCCCAGCGGCCTAGATTGATTCCCGAAAAGACAAGCTCATTGCCTCCGGCGGCGACGAAATTTCGGACCTGGCGGAGGATGGATTCCGACGAGAGACTGCGCGAGTTGCCGCGGGTTTGGGGAATGACGCAGAAGGTGCAGCGGTTCCCGCAGCCTTCCTGAATTTTGAGGTTGGGACGGGTTTGGAGACCGGGCAGGACTTGGGCTTCTTCCAGAAAGGAGTGGGCGAAGGCGTCGTCGGCCCATATTGCCGCGCCGGAGTTGGTGAGGGCGGTGATGGGGACGATGGGAGACGCTGCGCTGGGTGAATTTGCGGCGAGGCTTGCGGCGATTTGCGGGGCGAGGGCTTTGTGGCTGTTGCCTACGACGGCGGAGACGCCTTCGATGGCGGCGAGTTCTTGCGGGGCGCGCTGGGCGTAACAGCCTGTGACGAGGATGCGGGCTTCAGGGTTGAGGCGATGGGTGCGGCGGATGTAGGCGCGGGCTTCGCGGTCGGCTTCGGCGGTGACAGAGCAGGTGTTGACGATGACGACTTCGGCTTGCGGCATGGGGTCCGATGCGAGTCCCGATGCGTGGAGACGCTCGGCGATGGCTTCGCCGTCAGCGCGGGCTGAGCGGCAGCCGAAGTTCTCGATATGGAAGCCGGGAGGCATAGGTTTAGTTTACGAGCAAAGAGAGATTTATACTGAGGCTTGACCACCCCTGCCTCCAACCTAGCCGCAGGCCGGCCTCCGCACACCAGCACAGAGCAGGTGGCGACGACGCTGCGGATTGTTGGCTACACGTCATTCACGTTTGTGGTGTACCTGGCGATTGGGCTGCCGCTGGCGATTCTGCCGCCGCATGTGCATCTGCGGATGGGGTTTTCTACGACGCTGGCCGGGCTGGTGATTGGAATCCAATATATTGCCACGTTTATGAGCCGGCCATGGGCGGGGCATATCTCTGACCGCGCGGGCGCGAAGGTGGCGGTGCTGTGGGGCATGGCAATGTGCGCGGTGAGCGGCGCGCTGCTGCTGGGGGCCGATTTGCTGAGTAGAGACCTGGTGCATTTCTCGCCGTGGCTGAGCATGACTGCGCTCATTGCCAGTCGGCTGGTGCTGGGCGTGGGCGAGAGCCTGGGTTCAACGGGGGCGACTTTGTGGGGCATCAGCGCGGTGGGGCAGGAGCATACGGCGCGGGTGATTGGATTTAACGGCATCAGCACATACGGAGCGATTGCGCTGGGTGCGCCGCTGGGAGTGATTCTGGAGGGGCGCTGGGGGTTTGGGTCGATTGGCGTGCTGACGATTGCGGTGTGCCTGGTGAGCCTGATCCTGGCGGTGGGAAAACGGCCGATTCCGGTGGTGCATGGCGATGCGCTGAGCTTTCGCAGCGTGCTGGGGCGCGTGGCTCCGCATGGGATGGCGCTGGCGCTGGGCGGCGTGGGCTATTCAGTGTTGGCGACGTTTGTGACGCTGTTTTACGCGAGCCGCCATTGGGACGGTGCGGCGCTTTGCCTGACGGCGTTTGGAGTGGCGTTTATTGCTGCGCGCATCCTTTTTATTCATGCGATACCGCGGTTTGGCGGCTTTCCGGTGGCGATTGCCTGCCTGAGCGTGGAGTCTGTGGGGACGCTGGCGATGTGGCGGGCTGAGACTCCGCTGGTGGCGGCGGTGGCGGCGGCGCTGACGGGGTTTGGGTTCTCGCTGGTGTTTCCGGCGCTTGGCGTGGAGGCGGTGCGGAAGGTGCCGGAGCAGAATCGCGGGTCGGCGCTGGGCGTGTACACGGGTTTCTCGGATGTGTCGTTCTTTCTGGTGGGGCCGGCGGCGGGTGCGATTATCGGCGCGTTTGGCTATGCGAGCGCGTTTCTGTTTGCGCTGATCTGCGTGGTGGCGGGGCTGGGGATTGTGCTGGTACTAAGCCGGCGTAATTCTGTCGCCTGACGCCAGCTACATTTCGCAATACAAGGCAGATTTTTGCGCAGGGCGAATGCTAGCATGGGTTCCTACCAAAATCCTTTTCGGAGATGGCTATGTCGCCCTTGTATGTTGTTCGCCTGTCAGGCAGTTTTCAGATGCTGCTGGTGCAGATGCCGGATTCTGTTCGCAAAGAAGTGCTGGATATCCTCAACGCGCTGAAGGCGGATGCGCATTTCATACCGAGTGAGACGGAGTACCGTATCACGCGTTCAGCGGACGATGCGGTTGTATGCGCGAAGATCGACGGATGGGATGGATGGTCTCTGAGCTGGCATCTGGAATTCGCTTCCGGGAACCTCGATCAGCCGATTGTTATGTTGAGCGCGATTTCTCCTGGCGTGACGGGAGCGGGGTTGGCGCCACAGGCTGGGACAAGGGATTTACCGACGTATATGGCGCCGCCAGCGGCAATGCCGCAGATGATTCAAGAGCAGCAGGCACAGATACAGCAAGGTGAGACGCCCGAGCCGACGGCTGCGGCGCAGGACCCGAACCTGTCATACGTGCGGGTGTTTTATTCGACGGATCGGGAGGAGACGATTCAGTTCGGCGTTGGACCGCAGTATGGGCCAGGGCGGTCGCAGGGTGGGGTGCTGCATTATGGCGAGTGCGAGATTTCGATTCCGAAGACGCATAAGCTGGGGATGCTGGAGAGCCCGTCGATTTTGCGGCTGGAGTTCAAGCCCGATCCGCAGAAGCATATTGTGCTTGCTTCGATAGAGTCGCTGGAGGAGCAGGCGTTTCTTACGGCTGTGGCGGATGCGGTGGACGAATCGGCGACGCGCGAGGCGTTTGTGTTTGTGCATGGATTCAATGTGGCCTTTGCGGATGCGGCGCGGAGGACCGGGCAGATTGCCTTTGACCTGAACTTTGTGGGCGCGCCGATTCTCTATAGCTGGCCTTCGAATGGGCGCGTGGAGGATTACACCTTTGACGAGACCAATGCGCAGTGGTCGCAGGACCACTTCAAGCGGTTTCTGTGCCTGCTGGCGCAGAATGTGAAGGCCGAGAAGATTCATGTGATTGCGCACAGCATGGGCAACCGGGTGGTGTGCGGAGCGCTGAAGGAGTTGAGCCTGCAGGCGGATAACCCGGTTGCGCTGAGCCAGATTGTTCTGGCCGCGCCGGATATGGATGCGGATACGTTCAAGGAGCTGGCGGCGATGCTCGGCAAGCTCTCCAAAGGCGTGACGCTGTATCAATCGTCGAAGGACAAGGCGCTGCTGGCTTCGAAGAAGATTCATGGAAATCCGCGGGCGGGTGAGCCGGTGCTTGTGATCCAGGGATTGGATTCGATTGATGCTTCGGCGGTGGATACGGATTTTCTGGGGCACGGCTACTTTGCCGATACCTGGGCGCTGCTCTCGGATATTCACGCGCTGCTGGCGAATGCGGAGCCTGCGGCGCGGAGGGTGGGGATGGTGGTAAGGCAGACGGCGGATGGAGCTTATTATGCGTTTCGGGGAGCGTGAGAGAAACTCTTTTAATTCTTGACGAAAGGTGTCCATTGGAGTACAAACTAAAAATGCAGGGCGTTGTGGAATTGCCTTCATACCTGAAGGAAGCAGAGAAGCTTTTTACCGAGGCCGAGCGTGAGGCGATTGCATGGATGGTGGCTTCCGACCCCGAATGCGGCGAGGTGATTCCGGGGACAGGTGGATTTCGCACGGTACGCGTGGGACGCGCGGGCATGGGAAAGCGCGGCGGCGCGCGAGTGATTTACATCCTGCGAAATGAAAACTATCCGATCTTTCTTACGGACGCATTTGCCAAGAACCAGAAAGAAAATCTGACCAGGAAAGAGCTGAATGAACTGGCCAGATTTGCCAGCGTACTTTTTGCCACATACGGGAGCAGGCGATGAGCGAAATGTTTGAGAGGATGATGAACAGCCTGAGAGAGGTGGAGACCTTTCTTGGCGGCGATTCAACGGGATGCCGGGTTCATATTCCCGCGGATATGGATGTGAAGGCGATTCGCGGGAGGCTGAAGATGACGCAGGCGCGGTTTGCCGATACGTTTGGGTTCAGCCTGGATGCGGTGAAGCATTGGGAGGGCGGCAGACGGACGCCGGAGGCTTCAGCACGGGCGTTTCTGACTGTGATTTCGAAGAATCCCGCAGCGGTGATTGAGGCGCTGCATCCGGTGAGTGCGGCGAAGGCTGCGCGGAAGAAGAGTGCGAAAGACGCTGCCTGATTGGGCTGATAGTATCCCATTCATGCGCGATGAAGCGCATGAATGGGGCACAGAAATTCATGACTGGGCCAACCGCCGATAGGTCCGGAAATGAACCGTGCTGTGTTCAGATATCATGAAACTCCGCATTCTTACGATAGGAATCTCCTTGAACCTGAACCGTCGCCGATTTCTCTTTCTTTCGTTGGCAGGAGCTACGCAACTGGTCCGAGGGGTGACATCTGCCCGCGCCGAACCCTCCCTGAAGAAGGTGCAGATTGTGATGGGAGAGGAACGGCTGGGACTGGTGCCCGTGGACTACACGGGGCTTAGCTATGAGGCTCCGCAACTCTACAACCCCGCTTACTTCTCCGAGACCAATACAAGTCTGGTTGAAGCCTTCCGCAAGCTGAGCTCGCATGGGGTGTTGCGCATTGGCGGTAACTTGAGCGATGTGACGCGGTGGAAGGGGCCGAACGGGGATTTTTCTACGCCCAAGCAGACTGCCGGTATTGAGTACGGTAAGACCTACTGGGAGTGGAAGCTGACCGACCCCAGTGTCCGGGCGAACAAGGATGGTGCGATCACGCCGGAAGCGATTCGGACCCTGGGCCGTTTTCTGCGTGCGACGGATTGGAAGCTGATCTATGGCTTGAACTTCGGATGCGGTTCCGCTGAGCGCGCTGCTGAGGAGGCCATGTACGTTACGCAGGAGGCAGGTGATCGCCTTCTGGCCTTTCAGGTTGGCAATGAAGCTGACTTTTTCGGAGGCCGGCCGCTCTTCCGGCAGAAACCCTACGACTTCGACCAATACTTTCGCGAGTACGGAGAGTTTGTGGACGCGGTGCGCGCCAGAATTCCGAAGGCTCCCTTTGCAGGGCCGGATACGGCCACCAACATGGATTGGGTGGATCGATTTGGCCAGCGCGTGGGCACCTCAGCGGTGATGCTTTCCAGCCACTTCTACGCGATGGGCCCGGCAAAGGACCCCAGCATGGATGCAGCCTTTCTGCTCTCCCACAACAAGAGGCTCGACCAACAGATCCAACAGGCGAAACAGGCCGTTGCCCACTCCGATGGCTTACGCTTCCGGATGACGGAGGGTAACTCCTGCTTTGGAGGAGGAAAACCGGGTGTCAGCGACGCATTTGCATCCGCGTTGTGGGGAGCGGATTACATGCTGACGTGTGCATCGGGCGGGTACTGCGGGGTAAACCTGCACGGCGGCGGTGATGGCCTCTATACGCCAATTGCAATCGGAGAAAACCTTTCGACTGAGCTACGCCCGCTCTACTTCGGCATGCAGTTCGCCGAGCAGTTTGCGGGGTGGGAACTTCAGAGTTGTGCCGTTGAAGGAGAGGCAAGTGAGGGAGAGGCAAACCTCACAGCCTTCCTTGCCCACAAAGGTAAAGAGCGTCAGCTGGCTTTGATCAACAAGGACGGAGCGCCGGTGGAGGTGCAGCTCAAGGGCGCCATCGGCGTCCACCACGCCGGCCACGCCATGCGCCTGAGCGGGCCCGGACTCGATGCGAAGGATGGAGTTACGCTGGCCGAGGTGAAAGCGCCTTCCGGAAGTACTTTTTCTGTTAATGGCTACACGGCGTTGCTGCTTCGTTGGCGATGAATGGATGCCGTGATCGAGACGCGATGAAACGAGATGACGTTGAAAGAGCTTCGCCGGGCGCGGGCCATGACGCAGGTGCGATTGGCAAAGAATCTCGGCGTGGCGCAGAAGCAGATTTCGGAGATTGAGAAGCGGACTGATATGCACATTTTCGACGCTGCGGCGGTCGATTGAGGCGATGGGTGGAAAGCTGTCCGGTTGTGCTGGCGGGGATTGCTTCGCTGGATGCTTGATGGGTCAGAGGTAAATGCGGATTCTGTACACGGCTGACGGGGGGCGTGGGATGTTGGCGGGAGTGCTATCCCAGGTCCTCAACAGCAAGGACCTGGGGCACCCGAGTTCTGTGATGGAATGAACAAGGTAAGACCTGGGCCACTGGCCCACATATCAATATTCCTTGCGCGCAGTCTTAGGTAAGACTAGAATTTCTATATTAATAGTTGAATGCAGTTCTGCTGGAAGGCAGATATTCAGCTAAAGTGGATCCCGCTTGACGGCGGCACCCAATGTTTTAATCACCACCTGTCGGGTGGACAACTTTGATCTGTCGGATCACGAGGTAAGTTATGCCTAACGAACAAGCCCCGCTACCTGAGCGGGTAGCAAGTCATTTTTCCCTCCTTCGCAAAGCAGCACAAGATCTCAATTCAATCTCTGATGAACTTTCAAAGTGCATTTCTGAAGTGGATATTGCACTTAAAAAGTTAAATTTGGGCATCACTGTCTGGGTTCCGGTTAGCAAGAATGGCGGAGGCGAATCCGACAGCTGGTATGTGAACCAAGATATTGGCTACGCTAAGATTGGTTCTACTTGGGGTGTCAGTCTCCGGACGATTGATGGTGACTATGCTTTACCGGAAAGTGAAGATATAGATAGTTGGTTATTCAATGATGCTCCGCGCACATTAAGAATTGCAGCAATTGAGAAAATTCCGGAGCTTCTTGAAAAATTAAGTAATGAGGCAATTGAAACTACGAAGAAACTTCGTGGCAAGCTGGCTGACGCGCAGGCGGTAGCGCAAGCAATTAAAGATGCGACTTTAGACACTCAACGCGTCTTGCTCGGGCCTCGCCGTACAAATTCCCAAAGATTAAAAGACGACGAAGTTCGCACCGCAATCTGTTCCACACTGCACAGTGCGGGTCACGCTTCTGCCGCCACTCTCTTATCCACCGCCACGTGGACCTTCGACGATTCTGGTTTACGTATCGAAGTAGCAAGCTTGGGAAAGAAAATGCTTGCTCTTACGGTAAATGCTTCCGCAGAGAAAATTATTCGTAACGAACTTAACCGGTTAGGCTACCCGGGGCTCATCTCGATATTTTCCACTACCGGAGTGCCAACCAATAAGGAGGGCCAATAATGGCCTCCTTAATACCCGGCATTTTCATTGCAACACTAGCCACACTGGTGATCGTCACTTTTGGAGTTCTGGTTTACTATGCTCTCCGAACAAAAGGTGACGTAATTGCTGAACTATCACATGGCAAGACAAGTCTGAGAATTGCGGCAAAAGACAAACGTCGCAATGACAAACAATTACATGAATAGAAACCAATGATTAAATCGCATCCTACACCACGACGGCCACCCCGAAGGGTGGCCGATGGTGTTTGCGCGTAGGCGCGGGTGTCTGGACGACTAGTCCTTACTCGGACTTCTTCCAGTTGATCAGGTCGCCGAGGGTGGTGGTGGAGCTGGAGACTGGGGCCTTGTGGGCGCTCTCCTTGTAACTCTCTACGGCCTGGCGGCTGGCTTCGTGGCCGATGGAACGCAGGCTCAGGCCCACCTTCTTTTCTTCCACGTTGATCTTGATGATCTTGAACTCGTGCTCGTCGCCCTGATCCATCTTGGCTGGTGTACCGCGCGGTGCGGAGCACCTTGCCGTGGACGACATCGCCGACGCGGTGGGTGGCGAAGAAGCTCTCCCAGACATCGGGCTGGAGCTGCTTGATGCCGAGGGAGAGGCGGCGGTTCTGCGGCTCAACGCCGAGAACAACTGCCTTTACCTTTTCACCCTTTTTGACGACTTCAGACGGGTGCTTGACGCGCTTGGTCCAGCTCAGGTTTGAAACGTGAACCAGTCCGTCAATGCCGTCTTCAATCTCAATGAATGCGCCGAAGTCGGTGAGGTTGCGAACGCGGCCTTCCACAATGGTGCCTGCCGGATAGCGCTCAGTGAGGTGCTCCCAGGGGTTTTCGAGGAGCTGCTTCATGCCGAGTGAGATGCGGCGGTCAGCCGGGTTGACGGCCAGGACCACGGTTTCGACCTCGTCGCCGGCCTTGACCAGCTTGGAGGGGTGCTTGAGGCGCTTGGACCAGGTCATCTCAGAGAGGTGAACGAGGCCTTCAATGCCCTGCTCTAACTCGACGAACGCGCCGTAGTCGGTGACCGAGAGAACGCGGCCGCGGACGTGTGCGCCGACGGGGTAGCGCTCGGTGGCATCGAGCCACGGATCAGGCGTGAGCTGCTTGAAGCCGAGCGAGACGCGCTGCTTGTCCTTGTCGAACTTGAGGACCTTGACCTGGATCTCGTCGCCGACGTTGACCAGATCGCGGGGGTGCGTGAGGCGGCCCCAGCTCATGTCCGTGATGTGCAGCAGGCCGTCAATGCCGCCGAGATCGACGAACGCGCCGTAGTCGGTGAGGTTCTTGACGGTGCCGGTGAGGACTGCGCCCTCGTCGAGGTTCTCAAGGGTGAGGCCGCGCTTGGCTGCGACTTCTTCCTCAAGAATCTCCTTGCGGGAGACGACGACGTTGCCGCGCTTCTTGTTGAGCTTGATGACGCGGACTTCGATCTGCTGGCCGAGATAGCCGTCGAGATTGCGGACGGGACGAATCTCAAGCTGCGAACCGGGAAGGAATGCCTTGATGCCGATATCGACGGTGAGGCCACCCTTGACGCGGCTGACGACTGTGCCGATGACCGGCGTCTTGTCGTTGGCTGCCTTCTCAATGGTGTCCCACACGCGGAGGCGCTGAGCCTTGTCATAGCTGACGAGATAGCCGCCCTCCGGCTCCTCGCGCTCGATGACGACTTCAATGACATTGCCAGCTACGAACTTGACTGCGCCGGTATGATCTGTGACCTGCTCGATCGGCACGAGGCCTTCGGACTTGAGGCCCACGTCGACCACGAGATGCTTTTCCGTCTGCTTGAGGACTGTGCCGGATACGACTTTGTCGCCGTAGGCTTCAACCGCAGCGGCTTCAGCAGCCTGCTCACGCTCAAATGCCGCAAGAGCCGCGGAGAAGTCATCCATCGACTCACCGTGCTCATGGAACTCAGCGTGCTCCGCTTCCCACTCCTGCGACGAAGACCTGTCGCCGGGGACCCCGGTTTCGGCTTCCGCAACAGATGCTTCTTCGGCGGACGCTTCCGCGACATAATCTTCTGCGATATGCGCTTCTGCAATGGGCGTTTCCGCCACATGTGCGGGGGCCGGGGACGAGATGGCTACCTGGGCTTCCACTTCCGGGGCCTCAACTGCAGAGGCTTCGAGTTCGGGAGTGTCGGCTAAGGGTTGTGGTGCGGCATCGGCGTCCAGCGCAGGGGCTGTGATTTCTTCGGGCTCGGGTGTGGACGTGGATTCGTGGGACGGCTGCTCCAGCTCCGTCTCAGGTTCAAGGACAGGGGTTTCAAGTTCGGTGTTCAGGGTTATGCTCTCGGTTTCGGGATTGAGGACGTTTGCCATCACTGCCAGCTCCAGGAATTACGCGCCGGCGCAAGCCGGCCTTCGCTTCCTGCTATCGCGCGGCCACATCCACCGGAAGTCCGCATGGCATAGTCCTTGTCATGGGCGGGTGATCCGGGGGTACCGTTTGACGAGCCCCGCTGGGGACTGCGAACGGCTCGTCTCCGTGAGGGTTTCCGACGTGTGATTATGCGCCCTTTTCGGAGCGCTCCCCAAGTCAGTTTCCGCGCAGGAAGCTACATAGATAAGTGTAGCTTTATGGGAAGCCTGAGTCAATTCGGGACGATTCCAGATGGTGGAGCGGGTGAGGGACCGCAAATACCGGGAGAATTCCCGCGAAATGCTGGGGACCAAAGCGCGCGCGGCGGGGCGGCGGCGATGGTGCGGAGAAAAAAATCCTGTAAATGTTGACGGCGAGTTTGGCGCGGGGGTTGTGATCCGCTTGAACGCGGGGGTTAAAGCCCGGAGATATTTTGCGCTTGTTTTTGGCACGACTTAAAGTTGTGCCCCGATACAGACTTTGACTCGAACTCGCCCACCAAGCGGCGCATCGCTTGCCTATACTAGGCAAGCGATGGACATTCTGTGGACTCCCTGGCGGTATAGCTACATTACGGGCGCGGACAGAGCAATGAAGCCGGGCGTGCCGGCGAAGCTGGCTGCGTGGCCGGACGATAAGGGCTGCGTCTTCTGCAACCTGCTGGCATCGGTAGATTATGCGATTGCGCAGGGGATGGATCGGGATGAGGCTGAGGCTGCCGCTGGGCTGGTGTTTCGCGGCGAGCGGTGCTTTGTGTGCCTGAATGCGTTTCCGTATACCAGCGGGCATGTGATGGTGATGCCGTATGCGCACCTCAACCGGCTTGCCGCAATGCCGGTGGAGACGGCGCATGAGCTGGTGGAGCTGGCGCAGCGCACGGAGCGGGTTCTGGAGGCGCTGTACAGGCCGCATGGGCTGAATTTTGGACTGAACCTGGGCGAGGCTGCGGGTGCTGGAGTGGCGGGACATCTGCATCTGCACGCGCTACCGCGTTGGGTGGGCGATACGAATTTCATGACCGTGATTGGCGAGACGCGCGTGGTTCCGGAGTCGTTGGAGATTACGTGGAAGCGGATGCGCGAGGGGTTTTCGGTTGTTTGAGCTGCGACGGATCGCCGGCAGGAAGCATTGTGTGCGGGATTGAGTGGCGAATATCTTACGCGACTTTTGAGAAGTGAGAAGAGAGATGATTGAGGCAAGTATAAGATCAGAAAAATTGGGTGGGACGTTTACGTTTCCGGGCACGGAGTTGAACGTGAATCGCCTGGGTTATGGCGCGATGCAACTTGCGGGACGGGATGGCAGCAAGGTTGTGTGGGGCGAGCCGAAGGATGTGCCGGGCGCGCTGGCAGTGCTGCGCGAGGCGGTTGAAGCCGGCGTGGATCATATCGACACGAGCGATTTCTATGGGCCGCATGTGACAAACCAGATCATCAAGCAGGCGCTGCATCCGTATCCCGAGAACCTGGTGATTGTGACCAAGGTGGGCGCGAAGCGTGGGCCGAATGCTGAGTGGCCTCATGCGCGGACGGCACAGGATGTGACGGATGCGGTGCATGATAATCTGCGCAACCTGGGTATGGATGTGATCGACGTGGTGAATCTGCGGCTGGGCGGATTCTCAGGGCCGGAAGATGAGCCGTTTGAAGAGCCGCTGACGGCGCTTGTCGAGCTGAGGCAGCAGGGCAAGATCAAGCACATTGGCATGAGCACGGTGAGCGCGGAGCAGGTGGCTGAGGCGCAGAAGATCACGCCGATTGTGTGCGTGCAGAATTTCTACAACGTGGCGCAGCGCGGGGATGATGCATTTGTCGATGCGCTGGCGGCGCAGGGGATTGCGTATGTGCCGTACTTTCCGCTGGGCGGATTTTCGCCGCTGCAATCGGGCAAGCTGGATGAGATTGCGGCTGGGCTTGGCGCAACGCCGATACAGGTGGCGCTGGCGTGGCTGCTGCATCGCTCGCCGAATATGCTGCTGATTCCGGGGACATCCTCTGTGGGGCATCTACGCGAAAATCTGAAGGCCGCGGAGCTGAAGCTTTCGGCGGAGACGCTGGCGGAGCTGGATTCAATCATCTGACTCGATGCGCCAGAAACACGCGAGGCATGGCGTTGTGTATCATTCCTCCACTGGTTTTGCTCTGGAGGTTGGGAACACAATGAAACGCATTCTTCTTCTCTTCTCAGTGTGCGCGGTTCTGTTTACGACAGTAGCCGCGCGCGCCACCTTTGCCGCGACCGATATTAGCGGCACCTGGACCGGCGACATCGCGACTCCGGACGGCAGTAGCATTACGCTCACCTACACATTCAAGGTGGATGGCGCAAAGCTGACAGGAACGGTGCAGGGACCGCAGGGCGATCCGATAATCCTGGATAACGGCAAGGTGGATGGCGACAAGCTCAGCTTCGATGTGAGCTTCAATGCCATGACGATCAACAACGAAGGCACTATGAATGCGGACGACACGATCAAGCTGAGCACGAAGGCCAGCGATGGGAGTTTTCCGCCGGGCGAGTTGACGCTGAAGCGGGTGAAGGCAGCGGATGCGCCGAAGCCGGCGATGTAGTTAATCCTGAACTGTAGACTCGTCTGCGCTGGCGGCGAGGGTTAGCGTAGGCTCGTCTGCTTCCGCTGTATCCAACAGATTTTTCGGCAGCGATTTGGTGCTGCGGATGCCGAGTTTCTTGAGCATCTCTACCTGGCGGACGAGATTGCCGGGGCCTTCGGAGAGTTTCTTGATCGCGTTCGCATAGCTTTGATCGGCTGAGCGGATGCCTTTGCCGATGGATTCCATGTCCGTAACGAAGCCGACGAATTTTTCGTAGAGCGCTGTGCCGCGTTCCATGACGTCCTGAACGCTACGCGCCTGCAGTTCCTGCTGCCAGAGCACGTGGACGATGCGAATGACGTAGAGCAGTGTGGTGGGGCCGACGAGGAGAATTCCCTGCCGGTATGCGTCTGACCAAAGGCTTTCATCGTTCTGGAGCGCGAGCAGGAAGGCCGGCTCGATGGGAATGAACATGACGACGAAATCGGGCGACTCGATGCCGGAGAGGCGATGATAGCCCGCTTTGCCGAGACTTGCGATGTGGCCGCGAACGCTAGCGAGATGCAGCTTGAGCGCTGCGGTGCGGGCAAGGTCATCTGTGGCGCTAACGCAGTCAGTGTATGCGGTGAGCGAGACTTTGGAGTCGATGACGAGATGACGGCTGCCGGGCAGGTAGACGATGACGTCGGTGCGCACGGTGCGCGCGCGGTCGCCGTTCTCAGTGTCAGCGGTTGAAAAGGACTGCTGGAAGCTGTACTGTTCGCCTTCGCGCAGGCCGGCCTTGTCGAGCAGGTCGCGCAGGATGAATTCGCCCCAATCGCCTTGAGTCTTGGCGGAGCCGCGGAGCGCGGTGGTGAGGTTTTTGGCTTCTTCCGCGAGCTGTACATTGAGCATGCTAAGCGAGCCGATAAGGGTTTCGAGCCTGGTAACGCCGGTGTTGGAATCCTTCTGCGCCGCTTCAACTTTTTCGCGGAACTCTTTGATTTGAATTTTGAGCGGATCGAGCAGGCTGCCGAGATCTTTTTGACTGGCATCGGCGAAGGTCTTTGATTTTTCGTCGAGAATCTTTCCGGCGAGGGCCTCGAACTGATTGGCGAGCGCGGTTTTGGCGGTTTCGAGCAGCGCGACTTTTTCCGCCATGTTTTTTTGTTCGTTTTCAATTCCCTTTTCAAGCTCTCCGATACGCCCGGCCTGAGTTTCAGCAGTCTTGCCTGCGGATCTCACTTCTTGCAGAGCAGTATCGCGCTCTTCCGTAATTCGCTCAACGGCTTTTTGTCGCTCGGTTGCGAGAGATTCAAAGCCTGCTCGAGAGTCAGCCAACGATTGTGCTTGATTGAGTTGTGTGCGTAGTGATGTGGCATCCTGCTCAGCGCGGATTTTTTGTTCTTCGAGAAAAGATTTTTCAGTTTTGGCGGAGAGGGTCCGAAAAAAAATACCAATTACGAGTCCTACAAGCGCCGCAACAACCGCTATGACTGCAACCCAAGCCTGCATGATTTCCTCTTCGCTTAATTTACGCCTGTTGGCTGTGCATTTCGTGTCTGGCTTTTGCTTTTCTCTGTTCCCTGATCGCTATTCCCTTTTCCCTGCTCTTGCCGCCTTTACACACTGTGAATCAGCCCGTTAGACTTGGAGTTTCGGGACCGCGGGTATTTTTTTATCAGCCCCGGTTGTATTCCCCGCCGCAGACCGGGTATTGTAGGCAGGCGGAGAATGGATTTTTTATCCCCGGGCGATTCCCCGGATTTCCAACAGATTCAACGAGGAGAAGCACGCATGGCCGTCGAAGAGAAAGTAAAACAGATCATTGTTGAGCAACTGCAGGTGGATGAGGCGGAGGTGACGCCCGGCGCCAGCTTTCAGGAAGACCTGGGCGCGGATTCGCTTGACGTGGTTGAACTTGTGATGCAGTTCGAAGAGGCCTTCGATCTGGAGATTCCTGACGAAGACGCCGAAAAGATCAAGACGGTCAAGGATGCGATCGACTACATTGAGAAGCACGAAAAGACAGCGAAAGGCAAGTAATCGGTGACCCGAAGAGTCGTCATAACCGGCCTTGGGCTGGTTTGCGGTGTGGGCAACACCGCGCCCGAAGTGTGGCAGGGGTTGATTGCGGGAAAGAGCGGTGTCGGCCCGATCCAGGGCTTTGACACGACCGGCTTCCCTGTCACCTTTGCCGCCGAGGTTCGGAATTTTGACCCGCTTAATTTTGTGGATAAGAAGGAATCGCGCAAGATGGGGCGATTCTCGCACCTTGCCTTTGCCGCGACGGCTGAGGCGATGGCGCAGTCTGGTCTGCAGATCACGCCTGAGACCGCGGAGCGCGTGGGCGTGTTTATCGGGTCGGGCATTGGCGGCTTTGAGGTGATTGAGCGCGAGCACTCAAGCATGCTCAATGGCGGCCCGCGCAAGCTGTCTCCCTTCTTTATTCCCGCGGCCATTGTCAATATGGCGGCGGGGTTCATTTCCATTCGCTATGGTGCGCAGGGACCGATTTCAGCCACGGCCACGGCCTGCGCCACAAGCGCCAACTCCATTGGCGACTCAGTGCGGATGATTCTGCATGGCGATGCCGATGCGATGATTGCAGGTGGGTCGGAGGCCGCTGTCACACCCCTGTCCGTGGGCGGATTTGCGGCGATGCGGGCGCTTTCAACGCGCAACGATGAGCCGACAAAGGCCAGCCGGCCGTTCGACAAGGACCGCGACGGATTTGTGATTGGCGAAGGCGCGGGCATTGTGATTCTGGAAGAGCTGGAGTTTGCCAAAAAGCGCGGCGCGAAGATTCTGGCCGAGGTGATTGGCTATGGCATGAGCGCCGATGCGTATCACATGACGGGGATTGCACCGGAAGGCGCGGGCGCACAGCGCAGCATGCGGGCAGCGCTGAAGGATGCGGGCATTGCGCCGGACGCGGTGGGCTATGTGAATGCGCATGCCACTTCAACGCCTGCGGGCGACGGCAATGAATCGAAGGCGATTGAGCTGGTCTTTGGCGAGAACGCGCTGTCAAAGAAGCTGAAGGTGAGCGGAACGAAGTCCATGACGGGCCATCTGCTGGGCGGCGCGGGTGGACTGGAGGTCGGCATTACAGTGCTGGCGCTGCAGAACCAGATGCTCCCGCCGACGATCAACCTGGACAACGTAGATCCGGAGTGCGTGCTGGATTATGTGCCGAATGTGGCCATTCCGCACAGCTTTGATGTGGCGCTGTCGAATTCATTCGGGTTTGGCGGGATCAACGCTACGCTGATTATGCGGCGGTGGACTGAGTAAGCAAGGGATCAGGTTTCAGGGGTCAGGGGTCAGCACAACGGCGCGCATCCAGGATGCGCGCCGTTGTTGTTTAGGGATGAGACTTAGAACATCGCAGAGAAGCCAACGCCAGCAATTACGATCAATGCCCACCAGCCAAAAACCACGGTATAGCCCGAACTGCGCTTAACGCCAGCTACGGCAGCTATGCCGATTGATGTGAGAACAAGACACCAGATCGTGAGCACATCCAAGCTCATCGCCAAGGAATAAAGAGCATGGGGTGTTTCCGATTGATCGAGAAACGCAGCGATATTGGTTGGCACCGGATTACCAATGTTAAAGCCCTCTGGCGCTGACTCAACGAAACAAATGATGGAGCCCAGCACGAACCGAATCGGCCATAGTACCAATCCGGAGAATATCTCTACTGCAAGAATGGAGCCGTATGTTGCCTTGCCTCCGAAGCCGAAGTTGATGGTTGGCCATAAAAACAACGCTGCTACCAAGTCGATGATCAATAGTCCAATCGGAGATAGGGCCCAAGTAATAGCCTGGTTTTTCGGCCCTGCCGCATCGGCCTTGGCACGTTGCTCCGGCGGCATCTGATCCATCATGTTCTTGGCAAATTGGGGAGCAAGACGCTGCTGATTTTCATATACGACTTTCCACGTCACTTTTTCTGTGATGGCTCCGTAAAAAAGCCCTCCGAACAGAATGATGATCAGAAACGGCATCCACCAGCTACGATGTCCCGCCTTGATGTCGTTGAATGTTTTGGACGGCGCTGTGAAGGTGTAGATCACGCGCTGGATCTGCGAAAGACCTGGGACAGGCTGGGGAATTGGTTCGGAGACAGGGTACACAATCGGATCGCTCATGGTATGCCTCACAAAAGAATGCAATAGCTACTTGAGCGCGATTGTATCGCGAAAAGATGAGGGCTGCGAAAACTTGGTAGCGGCTCAGTTTGAAAACATCCCGCAGGGCTAAAGCCCAACGACTTTGTCAGCCGGATTTTCGGCACGACTCAAGTCGCGCCCTGTTACAAAACAAATGCAAACTGAGCCCGTACCGAAAACTTCGCGCTGCTTGAGGAGGCTGTACGGATGGGATTATCGCGGACCGTCTGTGGAGGCTGCCTGTTCGCTGGCTTTGCTGTGGGCTTTACGGGTAGACGCGAGAGACGCGGCTGGCGCCGGCGGAGGCACGTAGGATTTGTAAACGGTGATGTGAAAACAGGCCTGGCGAAACTCCTCCTCCACGTCGATCTTGCCGTCGAGCTGCAGCGGCAGCAGGAAATTCCGCATCCAGGCAAGCTCGGCGCGGCTCATGGTGTTCTTGCCGATGTCGATGGTGGCGCCGGTGAGATGCGGGCTGACAATGTCGCCCTCGGCCTCGGTCGCGTTGCCATTCACGAGCCGGAGCTGTTTCTGGTATTCCACGGTGCGCACGGCGGAGGTGACCTGAATGGGCCCGTCAAAGCGCTGCGCATGGGCTTTGGATATATCTTCGAGAAAGATCGCGGTCCAGGGCCGCACGTAGCGATGCGTCTCGGCAAGGTTGTTGTTGACGCTGAGTGAGACGGAGACCGGAACGGGCACCAGCAGCTTTTGGTCGATGCGGTCTTGCAGGTCTTGTTCGTCGAGGATGCGTTCGAGACCATCTCCTTCGGTTCTTTCATTCTGACGCTCGAGCGATTCAAGGGATCCCTTGAGCGGCGCGGGCATGGAAACGACGCGGGAGGAAGCATGGCGCGTGGAAGGCAGCGTCATGCTTTCCGTATTGAGCGAAGCAATCTCCACGCGCGGATCGGGAGCGGATTCGGTTTCGGGCTGCGGCACGGGTTCGCGGCGAAAGCGCCTGCGCACGGCAGGCGCATAGCGGACTTGTGGCGCAGTACGTGTCTCGCGCTGCGGACGCGCACTTGCAGACTGAACCGATGTGCGACCTATAGAGCGCGGCAGGTTACGATTCTGAGCGCGATTTTGAAGGCCGTTCGCTGCCTGGGTACGTGGAGCCGCGCTTCGTGTGGTGGCGCGACGGCCCGCGGCTGAAGTTGCCGAGGCGCTGCCTGCATTACGCGACTTTGCCGAAGCGGACCTGGCGCTGGATTTTGTGTAAGCCGTATGGGACTGCTTGCGAACGGGTGTAAGCGCAGGTGCGCGCTTGTGCGCTCGCGTGACCGGAGTGGCGAGGGCGGAGGCTGTGGCAAAGATTGCCAGCGTAAAGATGAGGCACGCATTCCGAAACTTCATGGAAGTGTGCGGAGAGTCCCAGAGCTTTTTCAGTTTATGCCACACAGAGGCCTTTTGGAGAGTATCTATGCGGATGCGGCTATGTCCGATAAGATTTGCCGATAGCATGGCGCTGCATTTCTTAATGTTGAGCCTATCGGCATTGACGCGCAGAAGGTGCCTGGCAGCGCACGCTTAGAAAGATGGAGTTCGCGCGGCGTGGACTATGGATTTGAATGAAGCGAAAACCGGGCCTGGAGGCAAGGCTGAAGAGGCTGTAGATGTTCGCTCTGCTACTTTGCGGGCGCTGCGTAGAGCGTGGCATTTCCACCGATAGTGGAGTCAGATAATGGCTGCTTGAGTAGCGTGCTCCAGGTTTCGGAGGTGCTTCGGAGCTCGCCGGGGTGACGCGCAGCCCAGAACTCGACCCACGCAGGCGGCTTTTTGCCGTTGAAGAGCGAGAAGGTTTGCGGCTCCGATGCGTACTGCTTCATCAGGTCAAGATTGGCAGAGGCGCGCACGAGAAAATCGACGGCATCCGCGATGGTGTGGCCGTTGGAGCGAGCGCTGTAGAGGTCTGTGCCCTGGTGCGCGGCAAGTTCGGCGATCATGACCAGTGGCTCAAGCGCAAAGCTCTGGTAATGAAGCGCATTTTCGTGACGCGCCATTTCGAGCGGCAATGAGCCGTCGGGATTCATCTGGCCGATGGCGCGCGCATACTGCTCAAGACCGCGACGATAGAGATTGTTATCCGCAGTAAGCACGCCGACCGATGTGGCGCAGAGAGCGCGCCAGTAGGAGTGATTGTTTTCATGCGCATGGTCGTCGGGATGCGGATCCTGATCGAACATGTAGATGGTGACATCGTGCATCCACCCGCTAATCTGCTTGCGCTGATCGGCTGTGATGGCGGGGTCCGATTGCACGACGGAATATGCGAGCGAGATGGAGCTGAGCGTCCACTCCACCTGATACCAGGCCTGGCTGCTCTCCTTATAGCTGTAATCGAGCAGTGTTTTAGCCGCGGCCCAACGGGCGAGCAGATTGGCGACGCAAGTGGCTTCGGCGCGATCGCCCGTGGCTACATAGCGGCCTGCTCCATCCGTCGCCGCATTTTGAAGCTGCTGATAAACGACGGTGGCCGTTGCTTCTTCCGGGTTGACGGGGCCGTTGCTGCCGCTGAGGTAGTGATGCGGAACGATCATGCGACCGGTTGGCGGGGCCGGCTGTTCGGAGTGCGTGCAGTCCCACTTGTCCTTGAGAGCCGCAACTACGCGCGGATTGGTGGCTGTGGCAAGCGCAGAACGGCGCGCGGCGACGTCGAGAAAGGATGCCGAGGGGTTTGTGACGCTGGCTTTATCGAGAAGATCTTTTTGCGCGTCGGAGGGCAACACTGATGCGAAAAGGGACAACGCAAGAAGGGTTTTGCGGAACTGCATGCGCATCAAAATAAGGCCTCACTCTATGCATGACAATGGTACAGGGTCTAGTAGAAAAATGAAGCGCAATTGTCTTCTCCATGAAACATAACTGCATTTATAATAAGAGGATAAAGACGAGTTGCTATGGATAAGACCTTGCGGCGAGTGACCAACCTGGAAGAACAGCAGGCCGAAACATACCGCTATTGGCAAAGCCGGCCATTAGGTGAGCGTTTAGCGGCAGTGTGGGAAGTTACGGCCGCAGCTTATGCATTCAAGGGGATCCAATATGACCCTACCAGAAGATCTGAAGCAACTCTTACTCGCGTTCAACGCAAACGGAGTTAAGTACCTAGTCGTTGGCGGGTATGCGGTTGGCGTCCACTCAGAGCCCCGCGCAACAAAAGACCTCGATCTATTCATCCGCTCAGAAACAGAGAACAGTGAAGCCGTGTATCGCGCATTAGCAGAGTTTGGAGCACCGCTGGCAAGTGTTACTACAGCGGATTTCCGTGACGATCCAAATTCAGTCTTCCAGATTGGCCAGCCACCGGCACGAATCGATATTCTCCAGAAAATTGACGGCGTTGATTTTGACGAAGCATGGCAGGACCGTACGGAAACACACGTAGATGGCATCTTTGCTCCTGTAATTTCACCGAAGCACTTGATCCAGAATAAGCTTGCGTCTGGCCGGCTCCGTGACCTGGCAGATGTAGAAGCAATCCGTGAAGCGCATAAACATCGGAAAGAAGAAGACAATCCATAGGTCTTCTCCCTTTGCTGTTTCACTTTTTTACGCTTGAAAAATAATTTTCCGCCATCCCCAATAAGTCCGAATCCGTCATGACACCTTGCAATATTTGCGGCTTTTTACCGGGCGCGATCCGATAATATCCGACGCCATACCGGCGCACATCAAACGTAGTCACTGAATTCGCAATTTTAAGTTTGAAGGAACCCGCATGGATTTTTTCGAGATCAATGCCTCGCTCCGCGAGCGGCTTCCCTGCCTGTTCCGCATATAACTGAAAATCAGAGAACGCTTCGCCGCTGTCTGCTTCGCTACGCGCAGATGTTGAATGGTCCGGCGCAAAGAATGCAACTACCGTAGGACCATTTATTGCAATAATCTGCGGATGATGTGGATTAGTTTGACCACTGGAAACGACGCTGCATGGGATTACAGAACATACAAGCGTAAGCAGACGAAAATTCATGCATCAAAGATACGACATCGGCCGGCAAAGATATTGCCGGCCGATGTCAATTACTGCAGTAGCGTGGGCTGCTCGTCGTCCTTGCCGTTTACTTCTTCCGGAGGGATGATTACGGCGGCGGCTACCTTGTCTTCGGCATCCAGGTTGAGCAGGCGCACACCTTGCGTGGCGCGGCCCGCAGCGCGGACTGTTTTGGTATCGAGGCGGATGATCTTGCCCCACTGGCTGATGACCATCAGCTCGCTGGTTTCATTTACCAAGAGAATAGACGAGGTTTTGCCCACCTTTGGCGTGGCTTTCAGGTTGTTCACACCCTGCGCGCCGCGTGCGGTGAGGCGATACTCATCCACATCTGTGCGTTTGCCGAAGCCATTCTCCGTGACGGAAAGAATGAGCGACCGCGTGACACATAGCTTGGTGTCGAGTTCCTTGAGCGCGGACCATGCGTCTTCGACTGCCTTCTCGGCATTCTTTTCGCCGGTCTTGAGCTTCTCGTCTTCAGAGTCGCCGCCGCGCCGGTCTTCGCGAGCCTTGTGCAGCGCATCCTTTGCGTCGCTGTAGGCCTTGCGTAACGCAGCAAGCTTGTCCGTCAGGTTGTGTGTCCTGGCGCACTCATCGCGTTCCTTGTCGCGGGTCTCGTCGGAGTCCGTGATGGCCGCGCCGATAACATAGTCGCCCTTCTTGAGCGTGATGCCCTTGTTGCCCGCGGCATTCCGGCCCATGGGGCGCAGACCGATGCCGCTGCGCTCTGCGTCATACTCTTCCTGGAAACGGATCGCCATGCCCTCGCGCGTGGCGAGGAAGATGTTCTGCTTGCCGTTGGTGATCTCAGCGGTGACGAGATCGTCGTTCTTGTCGATGGCGATGGCGATGATGCCGCGCGCCATGACATTGGAGAAGTCCTTGAGCGGCGTTTTCTTGACTGTGCCCTGCTGCGTGGCGAAGAAGATGTACTTGCCTTCTTCTTCAAGATCGCGCACGGGAAGAATGGCGCGGACGGTTTCGCCCGGCTGCAGGTTCAGCAGGCTGGCCATGCTCTTGCCCTTGCCTGCTGCGCCCACATCCGGAACTTCGTAGACCTTGAGCCAGTAGACGCGGCCTGTGTTGGTGAAGCACAGCAGGTAGGCGTGCGTGGAGTCCACGATGAGCTTCGCGACGAAGTCCTCTTCGCGCGTCTTCATGCCCATGCGGCCGGTGCCTCCGCGCCGCTGCTGGCGATAGGTGCTGATGGGCGTGCGCTTCAGGTAGCTCTGATGACTGACCGTTACGGCCACCTGCTCATCTGCAATCAGGTCCTCAAGCTGCAGCTCGGCGGACTCATCGATAATCTGCGTGCGGCGCTTGTCGCCGTACTTGTCGCGGACCTCTTCAAGCTCCTTGATGATGACCGAGCGCAGCTTCGTGTCGCTGGCGAGAATGGATTCGTACTCCGCGATCTTTTTGCGGATCTCGGCAAGCTCATTCAGGATTTCATCGACAGAGAGCTGCGTGAGGCGATAGAGCTGCAGTTCGAGAATCGCGTCAACCTGGCGAAGCGTGAGGCCCTTCTCTTCATGCGAAAGAAGCTCACGATTGAGATTGATGACGATCTCGCTGCCCTTGCCCCAGGCGTAGAGGTTCTCGCGGGCTTGAGCGCGTGAGCCTGATCCGCGGATGATCTTGATGACCGTGTCGAGATTATCGAGCGCGATCTTGTAGCCTTCCAGGATGTGCTCGCGCTCGCGTGCCTTGCGGAGCAGGTACACGGTGCGGCGCTGTACTACTTCCACGCGATGATCGATGAAGGCGCGAATCGCCTGATCCAACCCGAGCTCACGCGGCCGGCCATGCAGCACGGCCAGGAAGATCATGGAGAAGCTCTCCTGCATCTGCGTGTGCTTGTAGAGCTGGTTCAGCACGATCTCCGGCTGCGAGCCGCGCTTGAGCTCGATGACGATGCGCATGCCGTCGCGATCGCTCTCGTCGCGCACATCGCTGATCTCGTCGATGATCTTTTCATTCGCCAGCTCGGCGATGCGTTCGATGAGCTTGGATTTGTTGACCTGGTAGGGAATCTCGGTGACGATGACAGCTTGCTTTTCCTTGGTCAGGAATTCCGTGGCTACGCGGGCACGCATCATGAAGCGGCCGCGGCCTGTGCGATAGGCCTGCTCGATGCCGCCGCGACCGTAGACGAATCCGCCTGTCGGGAAGTCCGGTCCCTGCACGTGCTTGAGCACTTCAGCCAGGCCCGCCTTGGGATCCTTCACAAGGTCAATCGTTGCATTGACGACCTCGGTGAGATTATGCGGTGGAATGTTCGTGGCCATGCCGACCGCGATGCCGCTGGAGCCATTGACAATCAGATTCGGAATGCGCGTGGGCAGCACCGTAGGCTCAACCGTGGACTCGTCATAGTTCGGCACCATGTCCACGGTATCCATGTCGATGTCTGCCAGCAGCTCGCCTGCGATGCGGTCCATGCGGCACTCGGTGTAACGCATGGCTGCCGGCGGATCGCCGTCCACGGAGCCGAAGTTTCCCTGACCATCGATGAGCGGATAGCGCAGTGAAAAGGGCTGCGCCATGCGAACCAGAGTGTCGTAAATGGCGGAGTCGCCGTGCGGGTGATACACACCCATAGCCTGACCCACAACCTTGGCGCACTTGGTGTACTTCTTGTTGTGCTCCAGGCCCATCTCACTCATGGCGTAGAGGACACGGCGATGCACGGGCTTCAGCCCGTCGCGAGCATCGGGAAGCGCACGGCCAATGATTACTGACATCGAGTAATCGAGGTAGGAGCGGCGCATCTCCTCTTCGATATTGATGGGAATGAGACTGGGGTTGGAGCCGCCGGGGGGAGTGCCGCCGTCAAGGGGAAGCTGCGGGTTCTGATCGTCTGCCATAGATTGTCTTTACGCACGTTGCGCGTGTGCGGCAAAAACGGAGCCGAAATGCGGCAAGTGCTGTATCTATTTTACGCGTTCAAAGCAGGTTTCGGCAAGGCAAACGAATGCTAATAAGCCTTTATTTATCTTTATTTTGTAGACATGGAACACTGCTTGCTACGGCCTATCGGCGCAGAGTCGTCCGATAGAATCTTCCCGTGCCTATCGCAACCGGAAATTCACCCGAAAAGCGCATCAATACTCCAGCCCAGGTTCTGTTTGCCAGCATGGTTGGAACGGCGGTCGAGTTCTTCGACTTTTACATCTATGCGACGGCGGCCGTACTGGTCTTTCCGCATTTATTCTTTCCAAAATCGGACCCCACGACGGCGACGCTCGCTTCACTGGCGACATTCGCGGTGGCATTCTTTGCGCGGCCCATCGGCTCAGCGCTCTTTGGGCATTTTGGCGATCGCATTGGCCGCAAGCGTACGCTGGTGCTGGCGCTTTCCACCATGGGCCTGTCGACATTTCTGGTGGGCGTGTTGCCGGGCTACTCCGCGATTGGGATAGCTGCGCCGCTGCTGCTGGCGCTGTGCCGCTTTGGTCAGGGCATTGGCCTGGGCGGCGAGTGGGGCGGAGCGGTGCTGCTGGCCGTAGAAAATGCGCCACCTTCAAGGCGCGCGATTTACGGGATGTTTCCGCAGCTCGGCGCGCCTATTGGCTTCGCGCTCTCCGGTGGAATTTTCCTTCTGCTTTCGCAATGGTTGAGCAACGAACAATTTCTAAGTTGGGGCTGGAGGCTGCCGTTTCTGGCCTCTGCCGCGCTGGTGCTGCTGGGCCTGTATGTGCGGCTCACGATTACCGAAACGCCGGTCTTTGAAGAGGCTCGCAAGCGCCTGCATCCGGTAAGCGTGCCGCTCTTCTCGGTCTTTCGTCATCATGCGCTGCAGATTTTTGCGGGCATACTTGTCTGCCTGTCCACGTTCGTTCTGTTTTATCTGATGATCGTCTTTACGCTGGACTGGGGCACCACGGCGCTGCACTATAACCGCAACACGTTCCTCATCTACCAGCTCATTGGCACGGCTGCCTTTCTGCTGACGATTCCGATTGCCGCATGGATTGCGGAACGTGGCCGCCGCCGCACAATGATTGTCATCACGATACTGATTGCGGCTTTTGGCTTTGCGCTGGCACCGCTGTTCGCGTCAAACGCGCTGGTCATGCTGCTCGTGGGCCTTTCACTGATGGGCCTTACGTATGGGCCGCTCGGCACGGTGGTTTCGGAACTCTTTCCTACGCCGGTGCGCTACACGGGCAGCTCCATTGCATTTTCAACTGCGGGAATCCTTGGCGCATCGCTTGCGCCTTATATTGCGCGTTGGCTGGCTACAAATTACGGACTGCCATCTGTGGGCTATTACCTGACGGGGTCCGCGATTCTTACGCTGATTGGACTGTTCATGATCCGCGAGACCAAAGATGCGGTGCTGTAGTGCTTCAGAGCAATCCGGGAAGACTCAGCAGGCAGAAGACAGCCTGCAGCAGAACCACTGCGCCGCCCGCGGCCAACGCAAGCTTGCGCCGCGGCCCTTCATACGCATCCGCAAAGACGCCGCCGATGAAGGTGAGTAGAAACGGCACTCCCCACAGCCACGGCGTGGCGTGAACGCCTGTTGTCACCAGAAGGAAACAAACCAAAACACAAAACAGCGGAGCTGTGTTGCCGAAGTAGCGCGAGCGCCGCAACACAAGATACAAAATTGCCGACGCAGCCGCGGCGATGGTGATGCCTGCATTGCTGAATGTGGTGAAAAAGCGCTGGATGGGATCAAGCGAGAACCACAGGAAGCCCGATGCCGAGCGGAAGAGATAACTGAAGGCGTCCGGCGAAAAACCATAGCATGCAAAGACCAGCAGCAACGCGCCTACCGCGGCCATCATCACGATGGGCAGCGCCTGGCTTCTGCGGCCTTCAACAACCCACAGCATGAGCAGCAGGCCCAGCAGCGCCACCACCGGCAGCGCTGCAATATGCGCGGCTGCGGCCACGCCAAAGATGCATGTAAGCAGCACAATGCGCGGGCGCCATTTTTTGCGCGGCCCCTGCATGGCATGCGCCACGCCGATACAGGTGTATATGCCGCCGTAAACGCCCAGCGTGGCCAATATCTCAGGCCCCGGTGTAATGCTGGCTTTGATGATCGAAGGAGAAAAACAATAGAGCGCCAGGGCTGTGTAGCCGCCCCAGTTGCCGTAGAGTCGCCGCGTAACCCACCACACACCCCCGCCCAGCACTACGCCGACAAAGAGAAACGGCAACCGCAACAGCATAAGCACATACGGCATCTGATGCCGCAATTCCCAGGTGCTGAGTTGCGTGTTGTCGGTTGGCGCTGTCTGGATTACGCGGTCTTCCGGCTTGCGGAAGTGATCGAGGCCGCGCTCCGCGAGCAGATTGAGCGTAAGCGGCAGGCCCGCCATGCGATAGGCCAGAACACCGTCATGGATGTTGCCGCAGCTTGTGAAATATCCCGCAAGCGGAGAAGGCTTCTCCCACATTTCGCGCCCGCAGCGCGCGTACTGGTAATCGCGATCCGTTAGCGTTTGCCGGCTCATGAGCCAGAAGCCCTGTGCCAGAAAGAGCGCAAGCATCACGGCGGCGACGCGCTGCGGGAGATTGAAGCGGAAACGGCGAAGGCGGGCGAAGGGGCGAGTCATTAGAAGATTCGAGCTATG
Source organism: Occallatibacter sp. (assembly GCF_049510455.1). GTDB lineage: Bacteria > Acidobacteriota > Terriglobia > Terriglobales > Acidobacteriaceae > Telmatobacter. The sequence goes on from NZ_JBEKYX010000043.1 coordinate 28,815, forward strand.
GGTTTAGTTTAAATGGGAGGATCCGCATAGAGGTCAAAGTGTTCTATTTATGCCATTTTTCCGCTTTATATCGATGCTATCCTTGTTTAAGATCTGGCCATGAGCACTGTTTACACCGTCGGGCACTCGGCGCACTCATACGAGGAGTTTGCGGCGTTACTCGCCTCACAGGGTATCGAGGTGGTGGTAGATACACGCTCCGCGCCGTACTCCCGCTTTGCTCCGCAATTCGATCGTGAAATTCTCCAGCGCTCACTTGTGCAATCCGGCGTGAAGTATCTCTTCCTCGGCGGCGAACTTGGCGGGCGTCCAGCCAACTCCAGCTACTATGATGCGGACGGGCGTGTGGTTTACAGCCGAATGACAAAGGACGCTGCATTTCTCTCCGGCATCGAGCGGCTGGAACGCGGAATCGCCGAGTATCGCGTGGCGTTGATGTGCGGGGAGGAAAACCCGGCCCACTGCCACCGCCGCCTGCTTGTTGGCCGCGTGCTGGCAGAACACGGTCATCAACTGCTGCACATTCGCGGCGATGCTTCGCTGCAAACCGATACTGAAATTGCCATCGCTTCCGGCAAATCGCTCGTGAACGCGCAGCCCGCACTCTTTGCCGAACTGGACGAGGACCAATGGAGATCTACAGCATCGGTTTCACCCAAAAGAGCGCCGGCGAATTCTTCGGCATTTTAAAGCTGCATGGCATTGAGCGCCTGCTCGACGTGCGGCTGAACAACACTTCGCAACTTGCAGGCTTTGCCAAGCAGGCCGACCTTGCCTATTTTCTCCGCGAGATCTGCGGCGCTGAGTACGAGCATGAGCCACTGCTTGCTCCTACAGCAGACATTCTGGACGCCTACAAAAAGCATAAGGGCGACTGGGGTGTGTATACCGAGGCCTATCTGAGTCTCATCCGCGCGCGCAAGGTGGAAACCGCTATCGATCGCGAGAGTTTTCGCAAAAAGACCGTGTTGCTATGCAGCGAGGCTACTGCGGAACATTGCCACCGGCGGCTGGCGCTGGAATATCTGCAGACGCACTGGGATGATATAGTCATCCATCATCTCTGAAAATTGCACGTACAGGCGGACCAGCTTCATGAAGCTCGACCGTATTGTTTGCCTTGCTAATTCATACAAACACGATCATCGCTGCGTTGCGGGCATCAGCCTGAACTCGAAGAAGTGGGTGCGACTGGTCAGCGCGGAGATTCCCGGCTGCATCTCTCGCGAGCGGACATGTTACTCGGATGGCAAAGAAGCAAAGGCGCTCGATGTTTTTGAGGCTGAACTGAAAAGTCCGTGCGGTACTCATGTGCATCCGGAGGATGTATTCGTATCGAGCAAGCAATGGCGAAGATTGCAGCGCCTCGAACGCCTCGCAGATACAGAGTTTCTTGCAGAATTTCTCAATCCAGAGCCTGTCGTTCTTGAGGGGTACTCCGACAGAATTTCCGTGCATAAATTTCAGGAACGGCCGGCACGCATGTCCCTGGGATTGATTCATCCTGAAGATTTGTGGTGGTGGATTCGCGAAGAAAAGGGAAAGCGCAGATACCGGGCAAACTTCCGCCTTGGCCAAGTTGCCCGCATCCGGTACGACCTTTCCGTCACGGACCCTGATTGGAAAAACCAACTCAACCTCTTGCCCGCTGGAATCTATCCGAACTCGATGTTTTGCGGCGGCCGAGTATCAAAAACTTTTCTCACTGTCAGCCTGAGTGAAGCGTTTGAGGGATTTCATTACAAGCTGGTCGCCGGAGTCATTAACCTGCACGCTTGAATCCGCGCATATATTTCAGAGCCGCTTTGCCCACTACGACCTTACCCGTTAGACTGACCCTCAGCATGGCCATTGCCCACGACAACTCCCCTGAACGGCTCGTCAGCGCCTCGCGCGCTGAGGAGGAGCAGAATTTTGAGCTGAAGCTGCGTCCGCACAGGCTGGGTGAGTTTATCGGGCAGGCGAAGGCCAAGGAGCAGCTTGCCATTGCGCTGGAGGCTGCGAAGTCGCGCGGTGAGGCGTTGGATCATGTGCTGCTCTTTGGGCCGCCGGGGCTGGGCAAGACGACACTGGCGACGATTATTGCCAATGAGCTTGAGGTGGGCTTTCAGCAGACATCGGGCCCGGCGCTGCAGATTCAGGGTGATCTAACGGCGATCCTGACTAACCTGCGTGAGAGGCAGGTGCTGTTTCTCGACGAGATTCATCGCTTGCAGCCGGTGCTGGAAGAAAAGCTCTACACCGCGCTTGAGGATTACAAGCTGGACATCATCATTGGCCAGGGGCCTGCGGCGCGCACGCATGTGATGGAGATTCGGCCTTTCACTTTTGTTGGCGCAACCACGCGGCCGGGTCTGCTTTCATCGCCGCTGCGTTCGCGCTTTGGCATTCTGCTGCGGCTTGAGTTCTACACGGAAGACGATCTGCGCTTCATTGTCGAGCGCTCCGCAGAGGTGCTTGGCGTGCCCATTGACACTGACGGCGCCGCAGAGATTGCTCTGCGCTCGCGTGGCACGCCGCGTATTGCGAATCGCCTTTTGCGCCGCGTGCGCGATTACGCGCAGGTGCGCGGCACGGGCGTGATTGACCGGCCCACGGCACATGCCGCGCTCACGATGCTCGAAGTAGATGCGCATGGCTTTGACGAGATTGACCGCAGGCTGCTGCTGACGATTATTCAGAAGTATGATGGCGGCCCGGTGGGCCTGAGCACGCTGGCTGCTACGCTGGCCGAAGAAGAGGACGCGCTTGAGGAAGTCTATGAGCCGTTCCTGATCCAGATTGGCTTTCTGGACCGCACGCCGCGCGGCCGCGTGGCTACTCGGCTGGCTTATGAGCACTTTGGGCTTGCCGTGCCGGGCAAGCAGCCGGGACTTTTCTAACCTCATCCAATTTTGAGAACAAAGGAGAATCCGCATGGCTCGCACTGAATCGACCATGCTCACGCTGGGCACCGTAGCGCCGGACTTTGCGCTTACCGATGTTGTCACGGATAAGACCGTGCAGCGCGATGACTTCAAGGGCAGCCACGCGCTGCTTGTGCTCTTCATTTGCACGCACTGCCCGTATGTGAAGCATATTGAGAAAGAACTTGCGCAGTTTGGCAAAGATCATGCCGGCAAGCCGCTCGCAATCGTGGCTATCAGCAGTAATGATGCTGTGGCCTATCCTGCTGACAATCCCGAAGGCCTAAAGCAGCAGGCGGAGACCTTTGGCTTCAACTTCCCGTATCTCTTCGACGAGACGCAGGCTGTGGCAAAGGCGTATGACGCGGTTTGCACGCCGGATATTTTCCTCTTCGATAAGGAGTGGAAGCTCGCTTATCGCGGGCAGTTTGATGCAAGCCGTCCGGGCAACGGCGTTCCTGTTACTGGGGCCGATCTGCGTGCCGCTGTGGATGCTGTGCTTGCCGGTAAGTCCGCGCCGGAAGATCAGAGGCCGTCCATTGGCTGCAACATCAAGTGGAAAGCGTAAAAGCAGCGAAGCCGGCACAATGCGTGCCGGCTTCATTGCGTGGCCCAGACGCGATTGACTACAGCGGAAGCTTTTTGAGATAGGCGCGGAATTTTTCGCCGAACTCCGGCCGCTTGAGCGCGAACTCCACCGTTGCCTGCAGCATTCCGAACTTGTCGCCCACGTCGAAGCGCATGCCCTCGAAGGTGAATCCGAAGACCTTCTCGTGCTGGAGCAGCGCCAGGATGCCGTCCGTCAACTGAATCTCACCGCCAGCGCCGGGCTTTGTCTTCTCGAGCAGCTCAAAGACCCTCGGCGTGAGAATATAGCGGCCGATGATCGCCTGCTTTGACGGCGCATCTTCAAACTTCGGCTTCTCCACCATGCCGGTGCAGTTGTAAATCCGGGGATCGACGCTGTCCTGCGCGCCGGCCAGAACGCCATAGGCGCTGATGCCGGAGCCATCAATCGTCGTCGTTGCGAGCACGGACCCGCCGCGCTCCTCATACACGCCAATCATCTGCTGGATGCAGGGAGGCTCTGCGTCAATTACGTCATCCGGCAGCAGAACCGCGAATGGCTCATCGCCCACAAGCTGCTTGGCGCACAGCACGGCGTGGCCGAGGCCGAGCGGCTCCTTCTGGCGCACATAACTGATGCGCGCCATGGAAGAAATCTTGCGCGAGAGTTCGAGCAGTTCCTTCTTGCCCTTTTTCTCCAGCGTGGCATCGAGCTCATAGCTGATGTCGAAGTGATCTTCCATAGCACCCTTGCCGCGCCCGGTGATGAAGATGATGTGCTCAATGCCTGAAGCAAGCGCTTCTTCCACGCCGTATTGAATGATTGGTTTGTCGACCAGTGCCAGCATCTCCTTGGGAATCACTTTTGTCGCGGGCAAAAAACGTGTGCCCAAGCCACCAGCAGGAAAAACAGCTGTCCGAACTTGCTTGCTCATGCTTGAAGTCCTCGCTTTTCTCATCGTTGAGATTTCTATGATTTGAGATGCAAAATTCGATTGTGTCGCCGCCTGTACCTCACAGCACTGGTGATTCATCGCCCAGCATTGCTTCACGCACAATCTTGATTGGCGGAAATCCCTGGCGAAGGAAATTGTTGTGAAATTCTTCCAGCGAAAATGCCGCGCCCTGCTTCTTCTTCATATCTTCGCGCAGCTTCAAAATCTCCAGCTTGCCGAGCGTGTAGTAGAGATAGGTTGGATCGCTGGTGCCGCGCTTGGTTTCAACCAGCGCTGACTCCTTGGATTGGTAACCTTCCTTCTGGAAGAATTCGACAGCTTCGTCGAAGCTCATCTTACCGGTGTGCATCTGAATGCCAACGATGAAGCGCGCATTCCTGAGCAGCGCATCCTGCAACTGGCCCAGGCGCAGGAACTTTGCTTCACGCTCATCCTTAGCACCCGCGCCGGGCTGACCGTAGCCCTGGTCGAGCATCATCTGCTCGCAGTAGTGAGCCCATCCTTCTGCGTTGGAGGTTGCGCCAAGCAGCTTGCGCACGCGGCTTGGGGCCTGTGGCACCCAGAGGAACTGAATGTAGTGACCGGGATATGCCTCATGCACCGCTGTCGAGATCACTGTGCCTATGTTGAATGCGTGCATGAAGCTTTCCACCTGCGGCGGGGTCATGTCTTTATCGGGCAGTGTCACGTTGAAGTACGCTTCCGTTGCATGCATCTCGAACGGCCCCGGAGTATCCATGCTGGCAAAGGTGGTGGCGCGCATGAAGGGCGGCGTCTCTTCCACGATTGGGCGAATGTCGGATGGAATGGTGACGATGTGATTTGTGCGGATGAAGCCGATCAGGCTATCAAACGTCGCACGGAAGGCATCGAGCAGTTTGCCGGGCGCGGGATGATTGGAGCCAAGCTCCTCCAACACCTCACGCGGGTCCTTGTTCGGTTCCAGCTCTTTTGCAAGTGCGTTGAAATGCTGCTGATTTTTGCGGAGATCGGCCCAGCCAATCTCAAGCAACTTATCGAGCGGAATATCCACCATCTCGTCGTAGGCTAGTTTCTTTTGGAACGTATCTGCGCCGATGCGAAAGTCTCCCTGCGAATGCGGCAGAACATCTGTCTTGAGCCAACTTTGATAGCTGTTGAGCGCGGCGGTCACTGCACTGTTCGACTTTGCGAACTCCGCCTTCAGCTCCGCGTCCTTCACGTCTGCAAAGGCCTGCGGAACGTCGCTTTGAAAGAAGCTCACAATTCCGGGAAGCTGCTCGATTGCAATCTCCGTGTAAATCTTTGGCGGATTCTTGAGATTTGCGCGCGCCTCGTCGAGCCTGCTGAGTGCGAGCTTTTCGCGTGCGATGACCGAACGCAGACGCTCATCTGGCGAAGCGAATTTGCGCTCCATCAGCGAGAAGATAGAGCCGGAGATTGAGCTGGAGTATGTATCGGGATTCTTTTCCCACGGACGAATGGTTTCGAGCGTCAACAGTTCCGAACGGATTGTGCCCAGTACCAGCTCGCGGTCGCCACGCGCAACCTGATCCAGACCGGCTGCGGGGATTGCGGCAATGCGTGTTTCGAAGCTCTTAAGCGCAACTGCCTCGGCCGCAATACCCTTTGGAGAAAAGTCCTCGAGCTGCGTGTCGTACTGGTGATAACCGGCCAGCGTTCCGGCCGTGGGCTGATAGGGGAAGTAGACCTTGTCCAGATACTCGTCCGACACGCGCCGAAACTGCTGCTGCGAGGTCTCAGCAGCCGAGGCTGCAATCGCGGAAGCCATACATGCTCCTATTGCAAACTTCTTGATCGTTGATTTCATATCTTCCTCAATCTTCCTATCATGCGCGAACCGGTTCGCGCTCCAACTGGCTCAGCAAATCTCGAATCTCCAACAGAATCTCATCCGGACGCGTGGCCTTGAGCGGAAACTTTAACATACCCTGTGGAGTGAACTGCGCGCCGCGCTTGGCGTTCCGCGCCACCAGGCGCATTAGCCGCTGCGGATCAATCGCGGCGTTATCAGTAGCCGCCTCCTGCGTGAAGCGCATCTGCAACTCAGCGCGTTTGCGGTCAATCTGCGCAACACCGATGCGTTCACATTCGAGGCGCAGTGATGCAGCTTCAAGCAAGTACACCGCGGGATCGGGCAACGGCCCGTAGCGATCTTCCATCTCAGCGCGCAGCTCCGCAATGGCAGCTTCACTCTCGGCTCCGGCGATTTTCTTGTAGAGCCGCAGCCGCTGATTTTCTTCTTCCACGTAGCTCTCGTCAATACGGAGTGCGATGCCAAGGTTAAGCTGCGTTGTGGGTTTCTCTTCAACGCCTTCGCCCTTCATCTCCTTCACGGCCTGTTCCAGCATCGACGTGTACAGCTCAAACCCCACGGCTTCAATGTGGCCGCTCTGCTCGCCGCCCAGCATGTTGCCCGCGCCGCGCAGTTCCAGATCGAGCGCAGCAATTTTGAATCCCGCGCCGAGGTCGCTGAACTCCTTGAGAGCAGCCAGCCTGCGGCGTGCAATTTCCGTCAATTCCTTCTCATTCGGGATGAGCAGATACGCATACGCGCGCCGGTTAGAGCGTCCGACGCGTCCGCGCAACTGATAGAGCTCGCTCAACCCGTGACGGTCGGCACGGTTGATGAGAATCGTGTTTGCCAATGGAATGTCGAGGCCATTTTCAATGATCGTCGTCGCCACCAGCACATCGTACTCGTGATGCATGAAGGCCAGCATCACCCTTTCGAGCTCGGTTTCGCCCATCTGTCCGTGCCCAACGGTTACACGCGCTGCTGGAACGAGCTCTTGTATCCGCGCTGCAATCTCGTAGATGGTCTCCACACGATTGTGCACAAAGTAGATCTGTCCACCGCGCTCCAGTTCCAGCTCAACTGCCGAGCGCACGAGCTTCTCATCGAACTTGGCGACAATGGTTTGAATCGCCATGCGATCTTTTGGCGGCGTCTCAATCACAGACATATCGCGCAGGCCCACCAGCGACATGTGCAGCGTGCGCGGGATGGGTGTGGCACTCATGGCCAGCACATCAATCTCTTTCTTGAGCTGCTTGAGCCGTTCCTTGTGGCGCACGCCAAAGCGCTGCTCTTCATCCACAATGAGTAGGCCGAGATCCTGAAACTTGATGTCCTTTGAGAGCAGACGGTGTGTGCCGATGAGAATATCGACCTTGCCCGTCTCCACTTGTTCCACAATCAGCTTCTGCTCCTTTGCTGTGCGGAAGCGCGAGATCATTTCGACCTTGATGGGGAACATCGAGAAGCGCTTCTTGAATGTTTCAAAGTGCTGAAAGCTGAGCACCGTTGTCGGCGTCAGAATCGCTACCTGCTTGCCGTCCTGCACGGCCTTGAAGGCGGCGCGCATTGCTACTTCTGTCTTGCCATAGCCCACGTCGCCGCAGAGCAGGCGATCCATCGGCGTGGTGGATTCCATGTCCTGCTTGATGGCCTGGACGGCCGTAAGCTGATCGTCGGTTTCGGTGTAATCGAATGCGTCTTCAAATTCGCGCTGGAACTCATTGTCCGGCGAGAATGCTGTGCCCTTGGCGTCGTGCCGCTCGGCGTAGAGCTTGAGGAGTTCGTCGGCCATGTCCTGCATGGCCTTGCGCACGCGCGCCTTGGTCTTGGCCCACTGCTGCGAGCCGAGCTTGTTGAGCACCGGCGCGGGGCCTGCGTCTGTCGAGCGGTATTTCTGGATGAGATCGAGACGCGTGAGAGGCACATACAGCTTTGCGCCTTCAGCGAATTCCAGAATCATGAACTCGATTGACAGACCATCCTGCACAATCTCTCTGAGACCCTGGTACTGCGCAATGCCATGCTCCACATGGACGACGTAATCGCCCATTGCAAGATCTCGGAAGTCCGAAACAAAGGCCGCAGTCTTTGATTTCTTCGGCTCAAGCCGCGCTGTTACATCGGCGTCGTCGTTCAGATCGTTCGCACCAAAGAGAACCAGGTTCGCATCGGAAAAACTTACGCCGGCGGCAATGGGCGAGCGCACAATGACCGGCACGCGCAGATCGTCAGCCAGGTAGCTAGCTTCTTCCAGCACAGTCTCACCGCCCGCATGCACCATGCGGCTGCCCAGACGATATGGAACCTGGTACTCGCGCAGCACCGTGGCCATGCGCTCCACATCGCCCTGATGCGCTGTGGCGATGACAACGCGAGTTGGCACTTCCATCAGTTTGCGAAGCTGCTCCACAAGTGCGGGAATGGAGCCGTGAAAGCGCAGCGTGGGCCGCGTGTTCAGCTCAATCTCGCCGAGCGTGGTGTCTTCATCGAGCACATCTACTGCGCCAAGTTGATCCAGGTCGAGGCCGAAGTGTGCCTCCAGCAATCCCTGCAAAATTTCCGGGCGCACGTAAATGTCTTCCGGCCGGATGAGATTGCCGATGCCGCTGCGCTCATGACGCTGTTCAACTTTCTCCCACCAGCGGTCAATCTGGTTGCGCACCATGCCGGGCTCATCGACAAAGAGCGTGCATTTGGGCGCGAGCTTCAGCAGATGGTTTTCCGCGCCGGCCACGGGCGCAAAGAACTCCCATCCCGGAAAGATGCTTACGCCACCCGCCGCGGCGGCCTCAATCGCGAATTCTTCAGTCGTTTCGTCTTCACCATCCACGGCCACGCGCTGTTTGCTCAGCCGAGCGTGTACACCGGCCAGCAGCCGCTCCGTTAAAGGCGTTTCGGTGAGCGGCAGCAGCAGCGCCTCATCCATGCCGGATTGCGAGCGCTGTGTTTCGGGGTCGAATTTGCGAATCGTCTCAATCTCATCGCCAAAGAACTCGATGCGAATCGGCCTGTCCGCTTCCGGTGAGTACACATCGAGGATGCCGCCGCGCCGCGTGAACTGGCCTGGCATCTCTACGAGATCCATTTGCGTATAACCCACGCTGGCCAGGTGCGCGGTGAGCACCTCAATGTCAATCTCTTCGCCTCGGTGCAGCGTGACTGCGAGGCTTGCATAGTAGTCGCGACCAAAGAGGCGGAGCGCAGCAGCTTCTACCGGCACAATCAGAATGGAAACAGAGCCGGTTGCCAGCTTCCATAGCGCGGACGCGCGCTGCTCCTGCACATCAGGATGCGGCGAGAGATTTTCAAACGGCAGAACATCATGCGCCGGCAGCCGCACCACGCGCCTGGGATCAACGGCTCCGGTCAACTCGCAGCCGGCCTTCAGCAACGGTTCCAGCGCTTCGGCGGCTTTATTGTCCGGCACTATCACGATCACTGGCTGCCGAGCGGCTTTTGCCATGAGCGGGATGTAGAGCGCACGGGCCGTTCCGGTGAGCCCGGAGACACGACGACGCCCCGCGCTGAGGTTTAAATGCCTCTGCACGCGCTCAAATGCGGAAGAATGCTCCAAATCCGCGAAGATTTCGCGGACGAATGGGAGAATCATGCAATCTCATTTTATCAGCGGAGTCTTGGCGCTAATGTGGCCTGCCGGGCAATACGAAATGCTCTTCGCAGCGCGGCTCGTAGCCGTCCCCGGCCAGGATCACGGGGCTGTCATATGGCGCGGGCTTGCCGTCAATCAGACGCTGTGGGTACAGCGCCCGCGCGCCGCAGTGGCAGTACGCAACCATCTCCGTGATATTGCCTGCGGAATTCCGCACGAGCCAGGAGAGCGACAGCATTTCGCCGAAGGGCAGGCCACGGAAGTCGAGTTCGAGGCCGGAGACCATGACGTCGTAGCCCTGCTCCAACAGCCGCTTGGTGAAAAGAAACAATTCCTGCACAAACTGGCCTTCGTCTATGGCAATGCAATCGACCTTCTGGCCGATTTTGCTTTCCGTCTCCGCAATCGTCTCCAGCAGGCACCACGGATTGGACGCGGGAAACTCCGCTGCTTCCATGCGCGAGCAGCCATTTGTGTTGCGGCTTTCGACAATGCCCACCGCAGCCTTGGTGTCAGAGCTGGGCTTGAGCACCATCACGTGCTGCTTGGCATATTGCCGCCGAATCTCTACGCGGCGCAGCAACTCCGCCGTCTTGTTGCTGCGCATGGTGCCTACGATCAGTTCCAGCTTGCCCGTCATTTTGTTCTAAGTTCCTGTTTTAGAGACAACACTCTACTGCTCGCCCACTTCTTTTGAAAACTCATAAAAGAAGTCCAGCGACTTCCAGTATGAATCCATTGGCAGGCGCTCGTCTTGTCCGTGCGCGCGCTCGTCGCCGCGCTCCAGCGCCACCGCAGAGTAGCCATAGCAGGGAATGCCCGCCCAGGCAAAGTAAATCGAGTCACTCGCGCCGTTTTCCATAATCGGCGTGATCGGCACGCCCGGCCAGATAGCCTGCGTGATCCGCGTCAACGGCTCAAAGACCTCCGCAATCGGCTTCGGTGGGTCCATTGCCTTGCGGTCAGACGCCTTCTCCAGCACGCTGCCGGAATCCGTCACGTACTTCACCGTCAGCTTCTCATCGCCAAAGAGCGTAATGAGCTGCTGGCGAATCTCCTCCGGCGAGTGACCTGGAAAGATGCGGCAGTTTACGTTGGCCTGCGCTGTCTGCGGCAGCGCGTTGTTGGCATGTCCGGCTGAGAGGCGCGTGGCAACGCAGGTAGTACGGAAGTTCGAATTCATGCTCGGGTCCGCGCTCAGCCGCGCCGCCGCGGACAGGTCAGGCGGCGTGGCCAGAATGCCGCGAATATCCGCCGCGGTCTGCTCCGGCTCCTGCTTTTCGAGATTCGCGAAATACGTTCGCGTCACCTCATTCAGCTCAAATGGAAAGCTGAAGCTGGAGAGCTTGTTCAGCGCCGTCGTCAGATCGTAGATTGCGTTGTCAGGCCGCGGCAGGCTGCTGTGGCCGCCACGATTGGTGGCCGTGATCTGGTAGTCGGCATAGACTTTTTCGGTTGCCTCCACGGCCGCAACCACCGCCTTGCCGTGCTCCAGTTCCACGCCGCCCGAATCCGGATTGATGACGTAGGCCGCATCCACCAGTTCGCGGTGCTGCTGCACCAGCCACTGCGCGCCGTTGTACTCGCCGCCTTCCTCGTCCGCCGTCAGCGCCAGAATCAGGTCGCGCTTGGGCTTGTAACCCTCGCGATGCAGCCGCAAAAACGTGGCCACCAGCGCGGCGTCGCTGTCCTTCATATCCTGCGTGCCGCGGCCGTACACGTAACCGTCTTTCTCCACAAACTCGAAGGGATTTGTGTGCCAGTCGGAAGGCAGCGCCTCCACCACATCCATGTGGCAGAGAAAAAGCACCGGCTTTCTATCCGGCGCGCCCGCAGCCCGGTATCGAACCACCAGATTCATTTTGTTTGGCGCTGGCCCCAGCAGCTTTACGTCTTCACGCGCAAAACCAGCGTCCAGAAAGCGCTTCTCCATCGCCGTGGTCCCAGCGGTCACATTTCCTTTGGGCGTATCTGTGGTGTTGATCTCGATCAGCTGCTTGAAGATTTCGTGCGCCTCGGCACGGTCAGCAGCAGAGGTTGTGGGAATTGCGCTCTGAGCCTGCGCGGGCAGGGTAGCTAACAATGCGATGGCAGCAAAGGAGGCAAAGGCTTTCAAGGGCATGAGCGCATTGTAAGGCTTCGACGCGGCCATTCTGCGTAGATTCGAGTTGGCTCCACGTTGCGCGGCTGCGGAAATCGATTTATCGTGGTGCGGTCCCGAAAAATCGAGGTTCCCATGCGCTCCAGAGTCTTCGCCACCGTTTTGCTGTCCATTTCCGCCGCGGCAATTGCCGCCCAACCTGCACGTCCTAAAATTACCGGCATCTCGCATCTGGCCGTCTACACCTCCAACCCCGCCGCTACGGAGCGCTATTACACCTTCAACATTGGCGCGGTGAAAATGCCTGATCCGGAAAATCCGCAGGGCGTGAAGTATGCGCTCTCCGCCACGCAGTACATTGAGGTGCTGCCGCTGCCTGCCGATGCCGGTGTAAATCGCCTGGACCACACCGCCTACAACACCGAATCCGCCGAAGGCATGCGGAAGTATCTTGCCGCCAAAGGCTGGAAGGTTCCCGCAGCCGTGAGCAAAGGAGCGGACGGCAGCCGCTGGTTCGCCGTGCTCGACCCCGAAAACAACAAGGTCGAGTTCGTGCAGCCGAATCCGAAGACCAAGGTGGACGCTCCGAATGCCATTGGCCACCACATCATCCACCTCGGGTTTATGGTGCATGATCGCGCCAAGGAAGACACCTTTTATCGCGCGATTCTCGACTTCCGCCCCTACTGGTACGGCGGCATGAATCCGGAAAAGATCGACTGGGTCAGCCAGCAGGTGCCGGATGCGCATGACTGGCTGGAGTACATGCTGACCAGCGGGCCTTCAGGATCGGGCATTCCGGCCAGCATCTCGCAGCGTTCGCTCGGCGTGTTGGACCACCTCTCCATCGGGCAGGATTCCGTCGATACCGGCTACGCAACGCTCAAGAACGGCGGCCGCCTCGTCGATGTCCGCACAGATGCACATACGCAGATTGGCAAAGACGGCAAAGGCCAGTTCAATCTCTATGACCCAGACGGCATTCGCCTGGAGTTGATGGACTGGCATGCGACTCAGAAGCCTTGCTGCTCGTCCTTCACTGCGTCAGACCCCACGCCGTCCGAATAATTCGAGGAGAATCCGCTCATGCTTCGCAGACTTGCGCTTATTGTGTCTCTACTCGCTGCTGCATCCGCGCTGCACGCGCAAACTCTCTCGCCTAAATGGGAAGAGCTGACTGCGCCCGATTTTGTCACGGCGATTCATCAATCGCAGGGAACATGCGTGTTGCCCTTCGGCATTCTTGAAAAGCACGGCCCGCATCTGCCGCTCGGCACTGACCTGCTTGACGTGCGCTTTGCAGCGCTGAATGCCGTCAAGCAGGAGTACGCCGTCGTCTTCCCGGAGTATTACTTCGGCCAGATCTTTGAGGCGCAGCAGGAACCCGGTACCGTCGCTTACTCGCTCTCAACGCAGCTTCTTCTGCTGCAGGAGACCGTAAAAGAGATGGCGCGCAACGGCTGCAAGAAAGTGCTCATCGTCAACGGCCACGGCGGCAATGAATACCTTCTGCCGCTCTTTGCACAGGCGCAGCTTGCGACGCCGCGCGATTATGTTGTTTACGTCTTCGGCATCCCCAGCCGCAACGCGCCCGGCG
>NZ_JBEKYX010000044.1:0-32071 GCF_049510455.1 Occallatibacter sp.
AAACTGCCGGATGATCTGGTGCAGCATCGGTCCGCGCATCACCATCGGTTTGTCGCCCGGCGAAATATACCCAATCGAAATCGTCTTGATCCCATGCGTCAGGTTCGGGACAATAATGTTCCCTTCCCCCACTCGCGGCTGCTGACTTGAACCCATCATCAGCGGCACATTCGGCCCATAGATATCCGCGTCAATCAAACCCACGCGTTGCCCCAGCCGGCTCAGCGCCAGCGCCAGGTTCACAGCCACCGTGGTCTTTCCAACTCCGCCCTTGCCGGAGCCAACTGCAATGATCTTTGAAACACCCGGAATCGATGCGGGCGCGGGCATGGCGTGACCGTGTGCCATTTTGAATACTCCTTGTCTTGCCTCGGGACCTCGCAGTCCCGTCTCTGTCGAAATTTGTTTTGTAACAGGGCACGACTTTAGTCGTGCCGAACGCTGCTCAAAAATTTTGGGGCTTTAGCCCCTGGCCTTTAAAGCGACCCCGAATCATTCTTTCGATGCGCGCAACTTCAATTCGCTGCATTCGTTAAAGCAGCCGTAGCCTTGCGTCCCGCCTTCCGCCGCGCTGCTTCAGCCTCGCGATGCTCGCGGCGCAGTTGCGCATCCGCATAGCGCCGTTCTTCATCCGCCGTCGCAGTCTTTACTTCCGGAACCACAACACGCCGCCCATTCGTATCCACTGCAACAAACACCAGATATGCGCTGGCCACATGCAGCCGCGTGCCGGTAAAGGTGTTCTCCACCCACGCCTTCACGCCCACTTCCACCGAAGTGCGAAAGGCACGATTCACGCTGGCTTTCAGTATCAAAAGATCGCCCACATGCACCGGATGAATAAAATCAATGTGATCCATCGCAGCCGTCACTACATGCGTGCGCGTATGCCGGTACGCTGCCATCGCGCCGGTAAGGTCGATAAAGTGCATCAGCCGTCCACCCAGGAGATTGCCCAGGGTATTCGTATCATTGGGCAGAATAATTTCCGTCATCTCCGACTGCGATTCGGAAACAAAATGGGCGTTTTGCTGATTTTCCATGCTGCTCATCTCTTGCCCTCTCCGTTACTTCCCGCGTGGTGACTCTCGCATGCGGAAATCAAAACTTCGGTATTACTCCGCAAACGCTCCTGAACAGCTACAATGATTCAGGCGGGGGCCGAATCCAATGGGAAGCTCATATCCAGTTTCGGCAATCGCGCTGATTTACGCAAATTCTCCCCAGCAGGACACCTAAGACTCCTTCATGAGTACCACTGACAAGATTGCGGGATTAAAAGAAATCCTTGCGATGGACCCGAAGAACAGTTTTGCCCGCTATGGCATCGCTGTTGAGCTCGCCAGCCGCGGCGAGGTCGACGCTTCCGTGGTCGAGTTCAACCAGCTCCTTGAGGACGATCCCGACTACACGGCCGGTTACTTCATGGCCGCGCAAACGCTCGCCAAAGCCGGCCGCAAGGATGAAGCCATCATCCGCCTCAAAGAGGGCATCAACTGCGCAGCACGCTCCGGGAACCGCCATGCGCTCAGTGAGATGCAGGCCATGCTGGATGAACTAGCCGGATGAACTGAGTGAATAAGCTCGATCAAGAGAGCCGCTTTCAGCCCTTTTAGACTCTTGATCCCTCTCTTACCGCACCCTTATAACTCTTTATTTTTCCGTTAACTTTTCAAGTTCTTCGGCATCTATACTACTGATATGTCGAAGTATTCCATCGTCGTCCCCTTTCACAACGAAGAAGAGAACGTAACCGCCCTTTACGCCCGCCTCAAGCAAGTCATGGAGCAGGTAGGAGACAGCTTTGAGCTGGTCCTCGTTGACGACGGCTCCAGTGATCGCACGTACAAGCTTCTCGAAGAAATTGCCGCAGTCGACAGCCGTGTGCTCGTCGTCAAGCTGCGCCGCAACTTCGGCCAGACCTCAGCGCTTGCAGCGGGCTTCGATCACTCCTCGGGCGAATTCATTCTCTCCATGGACGGCGACCTTCAGCACGATCCCAATGAGATCCCCAACTTCCTCGAAAAGCTCGAAGAAGGCTATGACGTCGTCTCCGGCTGGCGTGAGAAGCGCATCGACAACTTCATCATGCGCCGCATCCCTTCGCGCATCGCCAACTGGCTCATGGCCAAGCTCTCCGGCGTAGACATTCACGACTTCGGCACCACCTTCAAGGCCTATCGCCGCGAAGTCATCCAGAACATTCCGCTTTACGGCGAGATGCACCGCTTCATCCCCGCGCTTGCAAGCTGGTATGGAGCCTCCATCTGTGAAGTTCCCATCAAGAACGTCAACCGCCTGCGCGGCAAGAGCCATTACGGCATCGGACGCACCTTCCGCGTCTTCTTTGACCTGTTGACGATTCGTTTCCTGCTCAAGTACATGAGCCGCCCGCTGCACTTCTTCGGCGCCTTCGGCGCGCTGGGAATTCTGCTCGGCAGCTTCTTCTCAGTCCTGCTGATGGCCATGAAGATCATGAACCCACACCAGAGCGTCATGGACGCGCACGGCCCGCTCTTCGTCATCGCCGGCGTGCTCATCGTCGCAGGCATCCAGATGCTCGCCATCGGTCTTCTCGGCGAGCTGCAGGTGCGCCACTACTACACCTCGCAGCAGCGCTCGCCGTACGCGATTGACCGGCTCGTTCGCTTGCGCGCCCCTGAAGAGCCCAGCATGCTCTCCGATAGCCGCGACAGCAATTTCTAAAACCCCAGGCTCAAAAATCAGCCCCGCATGGATTCACTCCACGCGGGGCTTTTGCCTGCTTCATTTTCACGCTCACAGCATAGTGCGAATCCCAAGCGATTCCGCAACCTTGCCAAGATTCTTATCGATCGTCCAGATCTTCACACCAGAAGATGCCAGGCAAGACCCGATGAGATGCGCATCCGTCAGTCCAATCCCTGTAGAAGTCAGTTTTCTCGCTTCGATAAGTACACGAAGATCAGCAAGTAGAACAGGGCGAAGCTGAATCAGTTGGTCAAGAAAGCGAAGCGTATTTGCGCGATCCGGCAATGATCCAAGCGCAAGCTCTGCAACCAAAAATGGATGAATGCAGAGCTGGTCGGTTTCGATCAGGGTACTCAATTCCTGTTGGTACGCCCCGCTGCGAAACATGGCAATCCAGATCGAAGCATCTGCCAGAATCACAGTTCATCCACTCGTAATCTCCGCACATCTTCGATATTCGGAGCAGTTCCAGCCAATGCCAGTAACCGCCTGCCGGCTTCGCGCGCGATCAGCGACTTCAAAGCCTCGCGCAGCAGTGCGGCTCTTTCAGTAACCCCGCTATATTCCTCAGCGGTCCTCAGCAAATTGTCGTCAAGCGATACGGTGGCACGCATAGGAACCTCCTTGCACCAATTTTAGCACCATTTAGATTCATTTCCGGAGCACCTCTGTTCCGCGAGTCTCAATTCGCTGTTGAATCCAAAGCTCTGTTCACCCCTCAACCTGTAAACTTCTCCCGTAAATCATTTCGAGGTGTACCGCGTGTCCAGCTCTCGTCGTTGTCTTTTGTTTTCTCTGATCGCAATCGCCTTCACCCTCCCCACATGGGCCCAGCCAACCCAGCAACACATCAAGCACGTCCTCGTCATCGGCGAGACCAAAGGCTTCGAACACGACTCCGTATCCTCCGCCATGGCGGCCATCTACAACATGGGCAAGCAGAGCGGTCTCTGGGATGCCACGCTGCGCACTGACACCGAGCTGCTTACCAAGAAGAAGCTCGGCAATAACGCTAAAAATCTCGACTACTTTGACGCCATCGTCTTCGCCAGCACCACCGGCGAAATCCTCACCGATCCCGCCCAGCGCGCCGACATGCTCTCCGCCATCCACGATGAAGGCAAGGGCTTCGTCGGCATTCACGCCGCGCTTGACACCAACTACACCTGGCCCGAGTATGGCGAGATGATCGGCGGATGGTTCGATCAGCACCCGTGGATGACCTTCGACGCACCCATCATCAACGAAGCGCCGGATTCACCCATCGTCCGCCAGTTCCCCAAGACCTTCACCAAGCACGATGAGATCTATCAGCCCAAAGCATGGTCACGCGACAATGTGAACGTGCTCCTCAGCCTCGATCCAACGAAGCTCGAATACAACAACCCCCGCGTCCACCGCGCCGATCACGACTTCGCCGTAGCCTGGACCAAGATGTACGGCAAAGGCCACGTCTTTTACTCCACGCTGGGCCACACAGTCGAAGCCTGGGACGACCCGCAAATCCGCACCATGTACTTCGAAGCCATCAAATGGTCTCTCGGCCTCACCGAAGCCAGCACCACCACACACGCGCGTCCCGCACAGTAACAGCTCTAACAAACGAAATCCCATCCTTAACGCAGCTTCACCGCGAAAAGGATGGGATATCTATAGCCTTTTACAGCTTTTGCCTTGTATAGCTTTTGCTTCTTATCTATAACCTTAGTCTCTCGTCCCTTGTCCCTATTCCCTAATACACGTCCCCCGGCTCCCACTCCACCACATCCACGCCCGGAGCCACATATCCCGCCAGCTCCTTCGGCGTGCCGGCAAGCACGGGCCATGTTCCCCAGTGGATCGGCAGAACCGTCCTTGACCCCAGAAGTTGCACTGCCACCGCTGCCTCCCGCGGCCCCATCGTATAGTGCCCACCAATCGGCAGCATTGCAATCTCCGGCTGGTAAAGCTCTCCAATCAGCCGCATATCGCCAAACACCGTCGTGTCTCCAGCGTGATAGAGCGCCGGCCCTTCGCTTGGCGTCAGCACAAAACCCGCCGCCACGCCCACATAATGCGTGCCCGCACTGTCCTGCGCTCCCGCCGAGTGCTTCGCCTCCACCATCGTCGCCGCCACATCGCCCAACTGCACCGTTCCGCCCAGGTTCATGCCAATCGTCTTTTCCACGCCCTGCTTTGCAATGAACTCCGCCAGCTCCACCATCGCCACAACGGTCGCACCGGTCTTCTTCGCCACAGGCGCGGTATCGCCAATATGATCTCCATGCCCATGCGTCAGCAGCACGTAATCAATCTTCTCCGGGAGCTCAAAGCCCTTTGGATATTTAGGGTTGTGCTCGATAAACGGATCGATCAGCACTGTCGTGCCCTTCGCCGTTTCCACCAGCACCGTTGCATGACCCAGCCACGTAATCTTCACTGCCTTTGAGGAAGCCATTTTTATCTCCTGTACAGAAATTACAAAATCAACTCAAAATCAAACCCTTACAGAATCGCCCTTGACGCCGGAGTCGCGCAAGCGTACCTTAGCTCAAAAGGCGAATATATGGCGAAAATTACTCACAACTTCATAGAACCCGAATCGCTCTTCACCATCCTGGGGCAAACTGAACCCGAACCCCGCATGACGCCCCTCGCCCGCATCGCCGCCGCGGCCCCGCTCGCTGATACAGGCTGCCTGACCGAATACCGTCCTCTCCGCTCCCGGTCCATTGTCAGTAAAGTTGTCTCCAAGCGCGGCACGCCGTTCTCCCACGCCATCAATCCCTATCGTGGCTGCGAATTCGGCTGCCGTTACTGCTACGCCCGCTACACCCACGAATTCCTTGAAATGCGCGATCCACAGGAATTCGAGCGCAAAATCTACTTCAAGGAAAACGCCGCCTGGGTTCTCCGCCAGGACCTCCGCAGCCTCAGGCCGGGCACCGTCATCGGCATCGGCACAGCCACCGATCCCTACCAGCCCCTCGAACGCCGTCAGCGCATCACGCGCTCAATTTTTGAGGTATTTGCTGAAGTCGGCGGCTTCCGCCTCGGCCTCATCACCAAGTCTGCGCTCGTGCTTCGCGACCTCGAGCTGCTTCAAGCCGTCGCGCGCCGCAATCAGCTCGGCATCCACATCACCATCACCACCATGGACACGCGCCTTGCCCGCATCCTTGAGCCGCGCGCTCCGCGCCCTGATATGCGCATGCACGCCGTCGCCCAGCTTCGCAAAGCCGGCCTCCGCGCAGGCGTCATGTGTTCGCCGCTCATGCCCGGAATCACAGACTCGCGCGCCTCCATCTCCGCCGTAGCGCGCGCCGCCGCGGAAGCCGGAGCAAACTTCCTCCACGCCGGCGCGCTCTTCCTCAAGCCCTGCTCGCAGCCTGTATTCTTCCAATTTGTCCGTGAAAATTTTCCCGCTCTTGAAAAGAGCTACCAGCAGCGCTACGGCCAGAGCGCATTCGTCTCCGCTGAATACCGAAAGCGCGTTTCCGAACTCGTCGAATCCATCCGCCGCGAATTCAAGCTCGGCGAGCGCACCCAGTTCGGCGAAGCCTTCGCCAAACAGCGTATCGAACCCGTCTCACCGCAGCCCTGGCTCCCGTTTTCTGCATAAGGATCAAGAACGGTTGACGAGTGACTGAAGATCTATTGGTTCGTTCGTCACTCGTCCTTCGTCACTCGCCCTTATCTCGTCATAATCACTTCAGAAAGGCTATCCTTCGCCAGAAACTGCCTGTGCCCGCTCCAGCCCGCAAACAGCCTCTCAATACTCCGGTTTGTAAACGCCCGCTGAATGGGAAACTGCTCCGCAAGCTGCATCTCCACGTCATCTCCCGGCGTCACGTGAAACCGGCAATGCACCGTCTCATCACCTTGTGTCCGCGTATGAAAAAGCGCCAGCACGCTCCCGCCCGGATTCATCACATCCGCCAGCCGCTGCACCACCGCGGCCACCAGCGCCTCCGGCAGATAATCCAGCGTCGTCCATAGCAGCACAATGTCAAACTTTTTTTCAGCAAAGCTCAGGGATGCTTCCAGAAAGCCGTCCACGTCGTACACCTGCTTGCCATCCTCATCCTCGCCGCGCTTCCACTCGCCGGTGCATGCGTCATGCACCAGGTCGGCCATGTACACGCTGTGGCCCAGGCTCGTCAGGTAATTGATATTTGTCGGCGAAGTATACCCGGTATCCAGCACACGCAGCCCAGGCTCGGCCTCCAGCCGCTTCCGCAGAGCCATCCACCCGCCTGAGTGCCGGCCCACCTTCGGTCCAGTTACTCCCCGGCTCGGAGTGGAGGCCTGGTTTCCATGACGTTTATCCAACCAGCGCAACATGAATTTAAAAATCCTCCGCGGCGCACGGAGCGCCGCGTGTCGGGAGACAAGCTGAGAGTCAGACGTTTGCGAAATTGTTGAGGCTAAATCTTCAGGCTCGCCTGCGTCGGAACCGGCGCACTCTCGGTCGCCGCACCCGCAGGCGTCGCAGCCGGCTTTGCTGTGCTCTGCGTCAGGTCCACCTTTCCGTGGAACCCGGCATTATCCTCAATCGCCAGCCGAAGCGCGCGCACGTCGCCCTCCACCATGCAGCCCGCGCGCAGCTCAACCCGCCCCGTCGCAAGAATATTTCCCTGAACCTGGCCCATCACCAGCACATCCCGCGCCACCAAATCCGCGGCCACGTTTGCATTCGGTCCAATCGTCAGCCGGTTGTCGCCAAGCTGCACCGTGCCTTCCACCCGACCGTCAATCGTCAGATCCTCAGCACCCTTCACCTCGCCGCGAACCACAATGCTTTTGCCTAGGCGCGCCGGAGTAGTATCCATGGCCATATTTAGTCCTTCCGGGTATAAGTTGGTAAAACTTCACACCAGTGTAGCCGGTTTACGCGCAGCCGTGGATGAAGGAAATCTCACGGCAGCGGCATTTTCCTCTCCTCGGCGCATTTCCCAATCCGGCAACTGCTTGCATCCTCCAGCAAAAGCCCGAAACTACCGCGGCAATTTAGAGTCTAACTAATAGGCGCACTGTATACTTCGCGCGATACAAAAAGGACTGCTATTTCGCTTCACCACCTGCTTTTGGAGCCTGATTCGAGACGCGATGCGTAAATTTTTGGCCGTACTGACAGGGATTACGCTCATCGCCCCCATGGCTTTGGCCTGCCCGCCGCAAACCTCCGCACAGCAAACCGGCGCCGGTTCGGTCGAGCATGCGCTTCAGAACGAGCTCTCCGCCGAGCAGGATGCGTCCCATCCCATGCAGTATCGGCTCAGAAAATCCAGCCCTCGCCTCACCACCACCAAGCAGATGGTCGAGACCAGAGACGGCCAGGTCGCCCTCCTCCTCGCCGTCAACGACGCGCCGCCCTCCGCCGACGACACGGAGAAGGAGCAGGCGCGTCTCGACACCATCCTCTCCGATCCCGGCAAGCAGCAGCACCGTAAACAATCGGAAGACGCCGAAACCGCACGCGCCGTGAAAGTCCTTCGCATCCTGCCCCAGGCTTTTCTCTATCAGGACGCGGGACCGCAGACCACACCCTCAGGCGCCACAATCGAGCGCTACACCTTCACTCCCAATCCCAGATTCAACCCGCCTGACCTCGAAACGACGATCCTCACCCAGATGACCGGCGAAATCTGGATCGATCCCGCACACCAGCGCGTCACGCATCTTGAAGGGCATCTGCAAAACGACGTGGACTTCGGCTGGGGAGTCCTCGGCCGGCTCTACAAAGGCGGCTCCATAGCCATCGATCAGGCTGACGTCGGAGGAGGCATCTGGCACATCACAGGCTTCCAGATGAAGATGAGCGGCCGCTTGCTCTTCAAGACCAGAGTCTTTGACACCACCGAGGAAGAAACCCACTTCACCCCGGTCTCCGGCTCGCTGGATTACAAACAGGCCGTCAAGATGCTCCGGGACACGCAGAAGGGCCTCATCTCCGACTCCCGCTGAGCGAGCTTCGCAGTTTACACTTATCGCAATTGTGCATCGATGCTATGGATTTTCACGGAAATCCGAAATGGCGTGTCGGCTTGCGGGTAGAGGCGTTGATCTTTTGATGAATCCTGCTGAAATTTCTTGTTGCCGTTGCTGTCATGACTCAGCTACTGGTCGCAATACACAGGCGCAATACTGGAGCCGGAAAACCGCCTGGAAAATGCAATGACAGAGCTCTCATTCCGAAAACTTCTACTCCGTTTTGCGGCATTGCCTGTTTTGTGCTGCTGTGCCTTTCTAGTGATTATCGGACTTGAGATCCGGTCGATCGCAGAGTCCCGCCTTGTCGGCGCGCAGGCCACATCCATATTGCTCCAGAGCAATCTCATCCAGAAGAGTCTCATGGACGAAGAGACCGGATTACGCGGCTATCTGGCCTCGCGGAATACTTTGCTCCTTAAGCCGTACCTGGACGGAATGAGCCGTCAGGACAGTGAATTGTCCGCCCTCAAAGACCTGGCCGTCTCTGACGAATCGCTCTCGAAGCAGGTCGCCTACATCGCCGATAGCGCGCGCAGCTTCAACGAGACCAATAAGCAACTGCTCGATAGCCATCTCTCTGACCGGAATCGCGACCAGATCCTCCAGCATGAGAAGGAGACGATGGACGATCTCCGCAGCGAGTTCTCAAAGCTGAATGCGTCTCAGTTCGCCATCCGGGAGCAGAGTCGCACAGAAGCGACAATCGCGCTCAAGCGTCTGCCAATCATCATCCTGAGCAGCGCCGTTGTCCTGGGAATCCTCATCTTATGGTACGGAACAAGGCTCTATCGTGAGATCACCGCAGCTTTCCAGCAGCAGTTGACGGATGCTGAAACGCAGCGCGACTCGCTTCGAACCACGCTCGAAAGTATTGGAGATGGCGTCATTGTCTGCGAGCCGGATGGCAGCATTCGAATGCTCAATCCAGCCGCCGAAGCCCTCACCGGCTGGACACAGAAGGAGGCTGTCAGAACTCCTTTTGCAAAGGTTTTCCGCATAGTTCATGAAGAAACTCGCGTCACCGTAGAAAGTCCTGTCGAAAAGGTCTTACGCACCAGGGACGCAGTGGCCCTCGCAAACCACACTGCGCTCATTCGCAAAGATGAAAGCGAAATCCCGATCGACGACAGCGGGGCTCCGATTCTTGACGCAAAGGGCGAGCTCTCAGGTGTCGTTCTCGTCTTTCGCAGTGTGCAGGAGCGGCGGCGCGCCATGCACATCTTGAGAGAGAGTCGCGAGCGCCTGAATTCCATCTACAACACCAGCCTCGAATACATCGGTATTCTCGATCCCGAGGGTCTCCTTCTCGATTGCAACCGCGCCTCGCTCGCTTTTGCCGGCAACTCCCGCGATGAGGTCATTGGGCAGCCGTTCTGGAACGGTCCATGGTTCCGTCATACGAAGGGAATGACCGAGCAAATCCGCTCAGTTGTGGAGCGCGCAGCTACCGGGCACGCCACGCGTACCGAGTTGTCCCTCACGCAGCCATCGGGGAATGTGATCGTCTTCGATTTTTCACTCACGCCCGTCTTTGATGCGGATGGCACGGTTCTTTACATGGTCCCGGAGGCCCGCGACATCAGCGATCTCAAACGCGCTGAATCCGCGCTCATACGGAGCGAGAAACTGGCCGCCGTTGGAAGGCTCGCCGCGTCGATCGCGCATGAGATCAACAATCCGCTCGAAGCGGTGACGAATCTGCTTTATCTCGCGCGGCATAGTCAATCAGCCGAAAGCGTGCAATCGTTCGTGGAAGCTGCGGAGAGCGAACTACGCCGGGTAGCCATCATTACCAATCAGACGCTGCGCTTCCATAAGCAATCTACAAATCCGGAGCAAATTTATCCCTCTGATCTCATTGAGACGGTCCTCGGTGTTCATGAACGGCGCCTCAAGACTGGGAACATTACCGCCGAGTTGCGCCAGTATCCAAGCGAACCGATCGTCTGTTTTGCAGGCGACGTCCGTCAGGTTCTCAACAATCTGATCAGCAATTCCATTGAAGCCATGAATGGATCGGGAGGACGTCTTCTCGTGCGCACGCATCTTTCACACAATTGGGAGACTCAGCAGCGTGGCTTTGTCTTCACCGTCGCCGATACAGGCTCCGGCATTCCTGCCGACAAGATCCGCCATATCTTCGAGCCCTTCTTCACCACCAAAGGAAACAGCGGAAACGGCCTCGGACTCTGGATCTCGAAGGAGATTGCGTCTCGTCAACGCGGATCTCTCCGTGTTCGAAGCACTACGCGAGAAGACGCTTCCGGGACAGTCTTTCGTTTCTTTCTTCCCGCCGAACCCCTGGATGGTCTTCGATAAACACATCATCCTTCCAGCTCAGTCTTATGCGATAACCTGATGCGGGAGACTTGCATGCAAATTCGTTCCACTGGCCGCCTGTTGCTTTTCTTTTTTTCGCTTGCGTTCTGCGGTGCGGCGCTCGCGCAGCAGCCCGATCTCAACCCGGCGCTGCCGCTCACACACACAGAGAACGGCCCCAATTCTCCGGCAGCGCAAAAGGCGCATTATCTCGTGCTGGTTTCGCTGGATGGCTTCCGCTGGGACTACGCGGAGCGCGACAGAGCTACCAATCTCCTGGCGCTCGGCAAGCAAGGGGTCTGGGCTCCCCAAGGCATGTTGCCCAGCTTCCCATCGCTCACCTTTCCCAACCACTACACCATCGTCACCGGCCTCTATCCTGAGCATCACGGCCTGGTCGCCAACAGCTTCTACGACGAGCAGAAGCAGGCCCGCTACGCCATCAACAACAGTGTCGCCGTCACCGATGGTAGCTGGTACTCCGGCGTTCCCTTGTGGAGCCTCGCTGAAAGCCAGGGTATGCGCACTGCCTGCCTCTTCTGGCCCGGCTCAGAAGCCAAAATCGCAGACTATCGTCCCACCTGGTACGCCACCTTCGACGGCAAAACCGAAGCCACGGACGCTGTCGAACAGGCCCGCATCGACGACGCCGTCGCCCTCCTCAAGCTTCCCGCCGCAGACCGTCCGCACTTCCTCACCATTTACTACTCCGAACCCGATCATGAAGGCCATACGTACGGCCCTGACGCGCCGCAAACCCGTGCCGCCGTCCACAAAGTCGATGCGCTCATCGGCAAGCTGAAAGCCGCGCTCGATTCCACCAGCCTGCCCATCGATCTCGTCGTCATCAGCGATCACGGTATGGTCAAAATCGACAGCCCCTGGATCACGCTCGACAAATTCGCCGATCTCACCAACTTCGAGGCCGTCGGCTCGCTTCTTTACGGCAAAACCGAAGAGGACCGCGAGCGCGTCTACGATCAGCTCAAGCACGCCTCTTCCTCATTCGTCGTCTACCGGCTGAAAGACGTGCCCGCCGATCTCCACTACAATCAGAACCCTCGCGAAGGCGATCCCGTCGTCATCGCCACCGGCCCTTACTCCATTCGCGCCCACGCACTGCGCGCGGGCCAACTCGACACGCCGCCCATCCCCGGCGCGCACGGCTTCGACCCGCATATCATGCCGGAGATGAAAGCCAGCTTCTACGCCGCCGGACCAGACATCGTCAGCGGCAAGACCGTAGTTCCCTTTGAAAACGTCAACCTGTATCCCTGGATCGCACACATCCTCGGGCTCAACCCTCCGCCATCAGACGGAGACATCAACATTCTTTCCAAAACCCTGCGCGATCAAGGCCGCGATAAATGAGTGACCTGAGCATTTAGCAAGCCGTTACAACACGATTCATCGAATCCACGCCGATACTGTTATAAAATCGGGCCACGAGGAGATTCGCAATGTCTGTTGTGATGCTCTCGGGCCCCATCGGTGCAGGCAAAACCACAGTAGCGCGAGAACTCATCGCCATATCGTCTGCGCCGCTCTCCTATATCGAAGGCGATGCCTTCTGGCCAGTCTTCACCAAGCCGGATGCAAAGCCCCGGCAAGAACGCTTTCGCATACTCATGCGCCCCATCACAGCAGCCTCCGTACCTCTCGCTCGCAGCGGCTATGAAGTCTTGCTGGACTTTTCCTTCCCTCTGGACTTCCTTGACACAGCCCGCAAAATCCTCAAGGAAACCCCAATCGATTTCGTAATGGTGCGGCCCAGCTTGGCAACCTGCGAACAGCGTGCCGCCACACGGCCCGAAGGCAAAATTACTGACTACACCATCTCCCCTGACTTCTATAGAATGTTTCAAGGCCTCCCAAAACATGAGATCTGCGATGATAACGGTGACGCAAAATCCATCGCGCAACAAATCCGCGCCGGTCTTGACGAGGGTATATTCCGACTGAGTTGAATTGAGCTAAGCCATGCGCAGCAGATTGTTCTATATCGCACGTGCCGTCGCATTGATTGTGGGTTATCTAACCCTGTTTGCTCTGTGCCTTTTTTTTACGCGGCCATATAAGATGGCCGTCTCCTATCCCTTCCAGCTTATAGGTGTATGGTTTGCGGTCTTTGCCTGCATCTGGCGAACAGTTCGATGCACCTCCCGCATGCGGATTTCTTGGGG
This sequence comes from Occallatibacter sp., assembly GCF_049510455.1. Taxonomy (GTDB): domain Bacteria; phylum Acidobacteriota; class Terriglobia; order Terriglobales; family Acidobacteriaceae; genus Telmatobacter. The sequence continues at coordinate 13,206 of NZ_JBEKYX010000044.1, forward strand.
CCTTCTCTCATCTGCCATTTTTCTTTGGGCTATAGGGCTTTCGCTTGCTGCGTGGGAAGATCTGACACGCAATTCCATGCAGATCGATGCAGGCGTCTCCGATCTGATCTATTTGCTCTACGGCGTCCCAATCCTGCTGGCAATTTCACTGCCTACCGAGCAGCCGCACGTAGCGCTCTTCCCCTGGCTGGATGGCGTGCAGGTCCTCATGACCGCCTGCCTGATCTATATCACGCTCTTCTCCGCGCTTCCATTCATGCATCAAACTCCGCAGCCCATCTCAGCCAGCCTGCTGCAGACAACTTACAACGTCGAAAATTTCGTCTTCGCCGGTTTCGTCACATTACGGCTGCTGGCACGCCCTGGAGACGCGGAGGCCCGCCGCTTCTATCAAATCCTTGCAGCCTTTCTATGGACCTATGCGTTCTGCGCTGCCTTATATAACTACATAACCATTGCATTCCAGGAGCAAACGGGTCCGTATGACCTGTTGGTTGTTTTTCCATTTCTGCTGGTAGTGGTATGCGCTTTACTCCCGCAGCCGCAACAATCCGCATCAGTCGATGCAGCAACCGGCGGTCTGCTCACATCATTCATTGATAATGCTTCCCCCATCCTCTACACCTACACCCTGCTCGCATTCGGAATCGCAGTGACACGCACCCATTTCGGTTGGGCCGTCTCCGCAATCGTTGTTGCCCTGGTCGTTTACGGAGCGCGCTCCATCATGCTGCAGAACCGCTTCATTCGCTCACAGTATGAACTGCGTCAGGCACGCGACCAGCTTGAAGTCATCTCCCTCCGCGACAGCCTCACCGGAGTCGCAAATCGTCGCTGCTTCGACCAGATCCTCGCCGTAGAGTGGGACCGCGCAGCGCGCCTCGGGCGACCCCTGTCACTGCTGCTGATCGACATCGACTACTTCAAGAGTCTCAACGATCAATACGGTCATCCCTACGGAGATCAATGCCTCACCGAAGTTGCGGGAGCATTGCGTAGTGCTCTCACGCGCAGTAGCGATCTGCTCGCACGATACGGCGGTGAGGAGTTTTCCGCCATCCTGGTCGACACCGAGCTTCAGGACGCAGAGATGGTCGCTGCGCGTATGCAATCCGCAGTCCGCGCATTAAGCATCCGCAATGAAACATCCCTGGGCCAGTTCGTTACTATTAGCGCCGGCGTCGCCACATGCATCGCATCCCAGAATAGTTCCTCGGCAGCGCTCATTCAAGCCTCAGACCGCGCACTCTATAAGGCAAAACAGCGTGGCCGCAATCGCATCGAAATCGGCTCAATCGCAGATGTAGCACCTGCCGGCGAATTTTGAAGCCAAACTATACTCACTCCGCCAGAAACTCTCGATCCACAGGAATTTGCATCGAATTCGCCAGCGTATTCGTCTCCGCGGCCATCCCCACCACCGCCAGAAACTCCGCATACTGCTCGTCCGTAAGCCCCTTTGCGCGCGCCGCAGCCGTATGCGAATGCACGCAGTAACTGCAACTGTTCGTCGCCGATACCGCAATATAGATCAACTCTTTCGTCAGCGGATCAAGCGTCCCCGGCTCAACCATCACCTGCTTCACGCTTGCCCACGTCCGCTCCAAAAGCCTCGGCTGATTCGCCAGCGCCCGCCAGAAATTATTGACGAAGTCCGACTTTCGCGTAACCCGTATATCGTCAAACACCGCCTTCACTGCCGGCACAGCCGCAACTTCCTCATCACTCCAAAGCTTTACAGTAGCCACCTCGCACCCCTTCCATCACTACGACTCATAGCCGCACCTTATCTCTTTATCTATAACCTGTTCCCTATTCCCTGATCCCTGTTTTTACGCATCTCGATACTCGCGCTTCTTCAATTCGCGTTGCGCCTGCTCGTGGCCCTGCAGCGCGGCCTGCCGAATCCAATGCCTGTACTGCAAATAATCATGCTCCACACCCTGCCCGGTCGCATAAAGATGCCCTAACTGAAACTGAGCCTCAGCATTGCCATTTTCAGCGGCTTTAAGAAACCATGAAGCAGCTTTCGCATAACTATGCGTAACGCCCGTGCCAAAGTAATAAAGTTCACCCAGCTTCTGCTGCGCCTCAGCATAGTTCTGTTGCGCAGCCAGCCTATACCAGTGCGCAGCCTCCGCATTGCTCTGCGCCACTCCCTCACCTTTGCGATACATCAGGCCCAGGTTATATTGCGCCCACGCGAGCTGGCTGTATGCAGCACGCTGGCACCACGCAAAGGCCTCCGCAAAATCATTCGCCGCATAGTAGCGAAAGCTCAGGTTAGCCTGCGCATAAGCATGTCCCTGTTCCGCGGCCTTGCGCTCCCAGTAAGCGGCCTGCGCATCGTCCCGCGTCACACCCTGCCCAGCCTCATACATCGTGCTCAGTATGTACTGCGACTCCGCATGCCCCAGTTCCGCGGCCAACCGAAAGCCCGCCACGGCCTCAGCAAAATTTCCGGCCTTATACTCCGCAGCACCCTGCATGAATTCCGGATTGGTAGCCGCACTCGCAGCCTCGCGCCGTCCACGCGCAATCATGCTCGAACGCGACGAATGCAGGCTCAGTCCCGCGCGCGCAGGCGTATGCTGCAGCCCGGCTTTATCTCTATCGTCCATGCGCCGTAACCTGCCGGTCCACAAACTCAAACCGCCGCCGCGCCTCCGCAACCTGCTCGCGAACTTTCGTGGCAAGCTCCGTCAGCAGGTCGCGATGCTCCCGCGCAGCCTCTTCCGCATCCAGATGCAGTTGCGCAATCTCGCTCGTCAGCAGCGCTTCACTCTCCGCATCCAGTGTCGCAATATCGCGCTCCGCATGTTGAATCTGCCGCGTCACACGCAGCAACTCAGCTGCTGAGCTCTCACCGGACAGCGCCCCGTTCACCTCGCGATGATCATCCATCAGTCTCTGCAGCGTCTCCATGTCGCCGCGCCGATACGCCTGGTTCGCACGCGCCATCAACAGCGTAAAGTGCTGCTGCTCCGCCTCGTCGCGCGCAAAGTCCGGATGAATCCGCTTGGCAACCTCGCGGAAAAGCGCCTTCAGATTTGGCGCGGGGTCAAACTCTTCCTCTTCTTCGTCCTCGCCCAGCGCAGCATCATGAGCCTCCTGCGCCCGCTGCCTCGCCTCCTCGGCTCGCTGCCGCGCAGCGTCCGAGTCGTACAAATCCACCTCGCGCTCAGCAATCCTCGCCTCAATCTCATCCAGCTCGGCGTAGAGAGTACCAACCTGCCGGAAGTATCGGCTCTCAAATGTCCTCAGTTGCGCGCGCAACCGCGCCAGTTCGCGCTCCCGCTCCGCCAGCTTGCCCCGAAGAGCTGCCAGTTGCTCGCGCCCATCGCGGAGTGCGGCATCGTCCGGGCTCTGTTGAAGAATGATTTCGACCGACATGCAGCTTCCAGTTTATCGAACCCGATCTCCGCTCAGCTTCACCAGCTCACCTGCACCAAAGAAACCGACTCGCTCGGCAACTCTGTTTTGATTTCGATTTTCCCATCCTTCACATCCTGCCAAGTCGGTGATCCAATCAACTCCAACCCGTCGTGATCCAGCAACTGCGAATACTGCTCCGCTGTAGGATGCTGCGGCGACCCCATCGCCTTCCACACCGTGTATGCATTGCTGTGGTTCGTATCAATGCGATACTGCTTCACCAATACCCGCTTAGCCATAAGCGGCATACCGGTCACCGTCATAGTGGTAGGCGCCACACTCGATTCCTCACCGTCACGATAATTCCACAGTAGAATCTCTGCTACATTGCCTGCCTTCGTCGCCATTGCATCCACGTCAGCAGCCGCATGCGCACCAGTCGCAACTAGCGTGTTCAATGGAATCGCGGCATCACTCCTCGTTTCGACCCGCGTCCCCTCCATCATGCCCAGCATGCGAAACAGATTCAGCACAGGCTCATCGATTCCATTCGTAGACAGCGATCGAAACCCCTCAAAGTAGTCTCTGTTCTCAAATTCGAACGACCAGCTCAGCATCGAAATCAGATTCACATGATGCTTGTCCTGCAGCTCAAACAGCGCTTTGTACGCCGCCGCCGTGTAAGCCGGATACAGCGTTCCATTCCTATAGTCATTCGCCGGATTCATCTTGCTCGAACACGCCGCGCAACCTTCAGGATCAGCCTCACTCAAAATAATCGGAAGCTCATGAAACTTTGCAAACGAAGCAATCGTTGCAAACCCACGATCCGCATCTTTCAGTTCTTTATCCAAACCCATCTGAACCTGCCCGTTCAATATCTGCGGACTTCCCTTCACGTGGAACGAAATAAAATCCAGCGGAATCGCGCCGCCGGTTGCAGCACTCTTGCCCGTCGCAACATGCGTCAGAAAGCCTTGCAGATACCCATTCGCCTTATCATTGCGCGGACTCGTAGTTGCCGGCCCGCCAACCCTTGCGCCCGGAAGCGCAGCACGCACCCCCGCGACGGCATAGTCATACAGCTTCCAGTAATCTTCAGCAGAGCCATGCCAGTAGTCGATGTCCGGCTCATTCCACACTTCGAAGTACCACTGCAATACAGTCTGCCGCCCATACCGCTCCACCAGGTGCGCAGTTACCACACGAACCAACTCACCCCACTTCTTGTAGTCCTTTGGCGGATTGTTTGAAGCTCCCGAGATCGTGCTCTTCGGAAAGTGAATCTGGTACTCCTTCCGATCCGGCAATGACGCCGCCAGATCCTTCGGCATAAATCCAAGCTCCACCATTGGCCTTACACCAGCAGCTTTGTACTCATCAAAAATTCCATCCAGAATTGTGAAATCGTAAATGGGCTTGCCGCTCGCATCTTCCCGATACACATTCGTCGAACTCCATTTGAGTTCAGCCACGCCATCTCCTGAAGTCAACAAATGATGCGCGCGAATATACACCGGCACCGGGCTCAGATCATGCAATTCGCCAAGCAGCTTCTTGCCATCGCGCATCGTAGTGTAATTACCCTCGTCATAGCCAAACCAGCTATAGATCGGCTTGTACGGACCCACCGTTTTCGCCAGATCAACCGCGACATGAACCGGCGCAACCATCACCTGCGATGGCAATTCCGGAACCGTGCCTTGTCCAATCGCGGAGACTGACAGCAAGCCACAAGCAAGCGCCCACGCGTAACGCACAAATCTCATATTCTCTCCAGCAGCAATCGAATGTGGCACAAATAGATTGCAGACAAATCCGTATGAAGATTACCATCTTGGCTGATACGAATTCATCTGGCTTTCATGCGATGAGCAGACATGGATGTAAACATGATGGCCGGGATAACGATGCTGTCATATACTTCCCCGATTCCACCTGCGATTCCCCCGCCAGCGAACCGGATTATTTTCATCTGCTGCTCAGTCCTCTTCCTGCAGGTCTCCCTTTTCGCCGGCGCTGTGCAACTGCATGGGCAAACAAGAGCTCAACAAGCATGCCCGCGCCCGCAAACGGGCAGTGTAGTCGATGAGCCGAAAGATGTTCGCAGTGTAAACGGCATTCTCGACCTACATCTGACGGCCTACGACGCACCCCAGGGCGATGGCGCAATCCGTTATTGCATGGTGGACGGCGAAGGACGCCAGTCTCCGAATCTTCGCGTACATCCCGGCGACCTGGTGATTCTGCATTTGAAGAATCAGTACCTCGTAAGCGGCGGCACTGGACAAACCTCCGGCACGCCTGACGAGCGCATCAAGACGGTGGATATGCCGGCGGTTCATCCCGCTAACAACACAAGAAGCATGAACGCAAAGAAGGCCGAAATCCATCTGGATTTCGGCCTTCGCGTTTCTTCGCCGCCATTTCTGCTGCTTGAATGAGGGTGGGATTGCCGGCCATTCGATTATCTTTAACAAGCGACGCGTAAAGTCGACGTTCGCGCGGTTTAAGTGTTCAATAGCTCGGGATGCGTGCGGGCCACACTGATAATCAGCTCGCCGAAGAGCGTGTTGGCCCAGGCGAACCATGCGCGCGTGAAGTTTTTGGGATCGTCTTTGAAGTAGCTCTCGTGGATGAAGCCGGTGCCGGCGGATGAGAGCTTGATCATGCGAAGCGCGGTGCGAATTTCAGCGGCGGAGTTGCTGGTGAGTGCGTAGATGGTCTGCGACATGGGCCAGATCATGTTTGCGCCCTCGTGTGGGCCGCCAATTCCCTCACCTGCTGTGCCACGGAAGAACCACGGATTGCGCTCAGACCAGACGAAGGCGCGGGTGCGTGCGTAAAGCGCGGCATCGGGCGAGCTGTTGATGTACGGAAGCGCGAGAAGGCTGGGGACGTTGGCGTCATCCATGAGGACCTGCCCGCCGAAGCCATCGACTTCATAGGCCCAGATGGCGCCTTGCGGTGTGGTTGCGATAGCGTGCTGGCGGAGCGCGGCTTCGACTTCATCGGCGAGCGACGATGCGCGCTGCGCGAGTGTGGCGTCATGCAGGATGGCGTTGGCCATTTCAGCAAGCTGGCGCAACGAGGTTACTGCAAAGAGATTCGAGGGAACAAGGAACGGGAAGATGCAGGCGTCATCTGAGGGACGAAAGCCGGAGGCGATGAGCCCAACGGGGTTGACTGGATTCCCGTAGCCTCTTTCGCCGAGCGTTTCCGTGGGCGAAGGCGCGGAGCGCTGGAAGTGATAAGGGCCAAGTGAATTTTTACGCTGCTGCTCGCGCATGGTGCGAACGACAATCTCCATAGCTTTGCGCCACTGCGCGTCAAAGGGCTGCGTGTCTCCGGTCTGCTTCCAGTAGCCGTGTGCGAGGCGGATGGGATAGCAGAGCGAATCGAGTTCGTACTTGCGTTCGCCGACGCCGGGCTTCATTTCGGTCTTGTCCGTGCGGCTCCACTCGAGCGGCGGAGCATTAAGGTCGGCCATGAAGGCATTGGCGTAAGGATCAATAAGAATGTGGCGCGTCTGGCGGCGGATGACGCCTTCGATGAGAGAGCGTAAAGGCTCATCGCGCTTTGCGAGCGGCAGATAAGGCCATACCTGTGCGGAGGAGTCGCGCTGCCACATGGCGGCAATGTCTCCGGTGAGAACGACAGTGTCGGGCTTGCCTTCAAAGGTTCCGGGCGTGACAGTGGTGTCCAGCGTATTGGGAAAGCAGTTGGTGAAAAGGCGCGCGAGTTCGGGGTCGGAGATGCGGGCGCGGATTTCCGTGATGGTTTGTTCGACTGCTTCTGAGTGGAAGCGGCGATCGGATGGTAAAGGACGCTGCCCCGTGGACTGCGGAGCTGATTGCAGAATGGCGGCGTGTGCAACGGATGCGATGCCGGGAAGGCAGGAACCGAGCGCAGCCATGCTGCCGCGCTCAAGAAGATCTCTACGGGAAAGACTGCGTGGGGAGTTATTCATACGGACTTTATCCAAGTTTCAGTGATGGTGGAACAAGCTCTTCAGTTGCGCCGAAGCTGGTGTTGGGATTGGGGCCGAGCTCGAAGACAATGCTTCCACCTTGCGCGATGTCAGAGTGATGAAACCAGGCGCGCTGCTGTGGCTTGCCGTTCAGCGTGAAGGATTGCACATAGGCGTGCGAGGGATCGCTACGCTTGACTTCAATGGTGAGGCGCTTGCCTCCACCGAGTTCGAGGACTGCGTGATCAATGATTGGCGAGCCAACGACGTAGTTTCCGCTGACGGGATCGACAGCGTAGAAGCCGAGCGCGGAGAGGATGAACCATGCGGACATCTGGCCTACGTCTTCATTGCCGGCCATTCCATCAGGATCGTCGTGGTACATGGTGTCGAGCAGCGAACGCACGCGAGCCTGTGTCTTCCATGGCGCGCCGGCGTAGGTGAAGAGATAGGCGATATGATGCGATGGCTCGTTGCCGTGCGCGTACTGGCCGACCATACCGGCAATGTCGGGCGGGGCGTCAGGCGGCAGCGTGGAGGGAACAGTGAAGAGCGAATCGAGCTTGGTGAGGAATGGCTCGCGGCCGCCGAAGAGCGCGATGAGGCCTGCTGGATCATGCATGACGCCAAAGGTGGTTTGCCAGGAATTCGATTCGGTGTAGTCGCGCCACTGCTTGCTGTGACCCATCTCGATGGGATCGAAGGGGCGCGCCCATTCGCCATTTTCGAGTTTGGGCTCCATGAAGCTGCTCGTCGGATTGAAGTAGCGGCGATAGCTTATGGAGCGCTTGCGCAGCAGAGATGCATCGTCTGCGTGACCGAGCTTGTCTGCAACGTGCGAGATGGCCCAGTCGTTGTAGCAATACTCGAAGGTCTTCGAGACAGACTCTTCCTCGCGGTCGGCGGGGATATAACCAAGCTGGCGATAGTAACCGAGGCCGCGATAGTTATCCACCATGGCGCGGCGCATCATGACGCGGTAGGCTGCCTCGGTATCAATGCCGGGAAAGCCTTTGGCTATGGCTTCACTGATAACGCTGGCAGAGTGATAGCCGGTCATGGTGCCGGTTTCGCAGCCTTGAAGCGGCCATACGGGCATGCCTGCGGGGCTTTGCTCCGCCATGCGGATGAGCGTGTTGGCGAAATCGGGGACGCGGTCTGTTTGTATGAGCGTGTACGCGGGATGCGCGGCGCGGAAGGTATCCCAGAGCGAGAAGGCGGTATAGTTGCGTTTGCCCGCGGGGAGCTGATGAATCTTGTTATCCATGCCCCGATACTGGCCGTCAACATCATCAAAGAGCTGCGGGCCAAGCGACATGTGATACAGCGAGCTGTAGAAGATGCGCTTCTGCGTGGGCGTGGCGAAGTCGGCCTGAATGCGCGAGAGCTGCTGACGCCAGGCACGTTGCGCTGCGGCGCGAGTTTTGTCGAAGCCCCAGCCCGGCTGATCCGTATTCGGTTGTTCGGCGCGAAGATTTTTTGCTGCGCCTTCCGCGCTTACGCCAGAAATGCCGGTGCGAATGAAGATGACCTCATTCGCGTGCGTCTTGAAGTGGAGAACGGCTTTGAGATTGTTGCCTTCGAGCTTTCCGGTTGCGGTGACGGGCTTGTCATCGGAGTAGAAAACAATTTTGTCCGGCTGGCGCGAGAGTTGCAGTGAGAAGTAGCAGTGACGGCCGTCTCCCCAGGCCTTGGTGACGTGGCCTCCGGCGAGAGTGTCTGGCGCGGGCTGGCTCAGCTCAGCGGAGTGGACGCTGGAGCGGTTGTCCGTGAGATAGCTGTGCGCGAGATCGAGAATGAGCCATGCGTCATTGCTCTCAGGAAAAGTGTATTTATGCAGACCAGTGCGCTCGGTTGCGGTGAGATCGACGCGGACGTTGGGATCCTTGAGCAGCACGGAGTAGTAGCCGGGCTCGGAGATTTCATCGGAATGCGAGAAACGCGAGCGATAACCCTGTTCGGGATTGGAGCGCGGGCCGGGAACGAGCTTTACCGGGCCGGTGCCGGCCATGACGAGGAAATCGAGGAGGTCGCCGCAGCCGGTGCCGCTCAAATGCGTGTGGCTGAAGCCCATGATGGATTCGTCCGAAATGTGATATCCCGAGCACCAGTCCCAATCCGAGTTGTAAGTATCCGGACTGAGTTGCACGGCTCCAAATGGCATGCTTGCGCCGGGGAAACAATGGCCGTGGCCACCGGTTCCGACGCGGACGTCAACCCAGCGAAGCGGATCGGCTGCATCGGCTCCTTGAGGAATTGCGAAGGCGGGTAGTGGAAGAGCAGTGGAGGCGCAGAGTGCACCAGTGGACTGCAGAAAGCTACGACGAGAGATAGGGGACATACGAACCAACTTCCGAATATGTAATGAGATTTGTATACAGGATCAGGGTGGTGGAATGCGAAGCTCAACGCTTTGCTCAGCGGACTTCTCACGAGGTTCGCTTGCCCCCATCCAGCGACGGAGAATCTTCTGCGCGGGCTTTTCAATGAAATGCAGCGCGGCGAGCGCTAGTGCGATGAGGGTAACGTAGCTGATCCAGGGGTCCATCCACGCAATTCCGAGGCGATCAAGAATATGGGTGTCATGAATCAGGTTCCAGAAGTTGAAGTGGAGCAGGTAGAGGCAGTAGCTCGATTCACCGACGAAGACAAAGGGCCGCCAACCAAGGATACGGGAAAGAACGTTCTGCCCGGAAAGGCCGAGGATGATGCAGCCAAAGAAGGGCATGAGCAGGCCGTCGTGAATGATGGCGTATGGAATGCCCGGACCAAGCCAGAGCAGGAAGAAGATGGCGGCGAATCCGAAAAGGCCCAGGAAGAATCGCTTGCGGGCTTCGCGGGAAATGAGTTCATCGAGGCCGGCGATGATGACGCCGAAGGCGAAGCTCGCCAGGTGAGGAATGGGCGTGTCTTTGAGTGCTTGCAGCCATGGCCCTTCACTATAGCGGTCAACATGCGCGAGGTGATCGGGATTGAAGAGGATGTAAAGAATGCCGGGGATGAGGCCGAGAAGCCAGATAAGAAGCAGACGGCCCACGATGGGCAGAGCGCGGTTGGGACGCTTCCATTTGGCGAGCCACGGAAAGGCGAGATAGAAGAACCACTCGGCGGACATGGTCCAGGCGGGCGTGTTGAGGAAGGTAGCGATTTCCGGAACCCAGCCCTGCAGAAGCAACGGCGCAAGGATCATTGCGAGCCAGAACATGGGGTGTGTGTGCTGACCATACTCCGCGGGCAGATTGCGCCAGGCAAGGATGAGGCTGAGCAGGTAAATGGGATAGATCCGCGTGAAACGGGCCTTCCAGAAGCGGACGTTGTCGAGCTTGCCTTCACGGGCGCGCGATGCGTAGTTGTAGGCCAGGACGTAACCGGAGAGCAGGATAAAGAAGCTGACGGAGGCGTAACCGGCGTTGACGATAGGTGCGAAAATTCCAAACCAATCGGGATTCGAGAAATGAAAGAGAACGATGTTGACGGCCGCGAAGGCGCGCAGGCCGGTCAACGCATTCAGCCGGTCTGGCTTACGCATCTCCACTAGCAATTAGACGGCTCCGATAGACGCCACGATACAAACAAGCAATGAGGAAAAGAGAGTTATTCGAATGATCTGCGCTGTTATGCGGTGACGAGCGAGCCGATTTTTTCACCCATAACGACGCGCTTGATGTTGCCCGGCTGATTCATGTTGAAGATGACCATGGGAAGGTTGTTGTCTTTGCAGAGGCTGACCGCGGTGAGGTCCATGACCTTGAGGCCCTTGCCAAGGATTTCCATGTACGTAATCTGGTCGTACTTGACGGCGGTGGCATCGAGCTTGGGGTCGGCGGAGTAGACGCCATCGACTTTGGTGCCTTTGAGCAAAACGTCGGCCTTGATCTCCATGGCGCGCAGGCTGGCGGCTGTATCCGTGGAGAAAAAGGGATTGCCGATGCCAGCGGCGAATACGACTACCCTGCCCTTTTCCAAGTGGCGGACGGCGCGGCGGCGAATGTAGGGCTCGGCGATCTGGTTCATGAAGACGGCGGTCATAACGCGGCACTGAACGTCGTGCTGCTCAAGGGCGTCCTGCAGAGCGATGGCGTTGATAATGGTGGCCAGCATGCCCATGTTATCGGCGCTGACGCGATCCATGCCTTTGGCATGTTCGGCTACGCCGCGAAAGATATTGCCGCCGCCGACAACAATAGCGACTTCGACCCCGAGTGCATGAAGTTCGGCAATTTCGGCAGTAGTTTCAGCGACTTTTTCGGCGTTAAGACCGAAGCCGCGCTCGCCGGCGAGGGCTTCTCCCGACAGCTTGAGGACGATCCGCTTATACATATGCTTTGTTGAGTATCGCATACCGCTGCAAGGGCAAGAAAAAAGGCCCGGAGCAGATGCTCCGGGCTTTGATGAAATGTGGTTCGCAGTTATTCCGCGGCGGTTTCGACAGCCTTGGTCTGAGAGACGGTCCAGTCAGGAGCGCCAACCTTGAAGCGGGCGAAGCGGCGGACGGTGATGTTTTCACCGAGTTTGCCGACCTTCTGCGCGATCAACTCCTTGATGCTGACGGACTGCTCCTTGATGAAGGGCTGCTCGAGGAGGCAGACTTCTTCATAGAACTTCGCCATCTTGCCGTCAACGATTTTCTCGACGACCGGAGCAGGCTTGCCAGTGGCGGCAGCCTGGGCGCGATAGATTTCCTTCTCGCGCTCGAGGTCTTCGATGGTCACGTCTTCCGGCTTGATGTAACGGGGATCGGTGGCCGCGATGTGCATGGAGATGTCTCTCATCAGGTCCTGGAAATCTTCGGTGCGGGCGACAAAATCGCTCTCGCAGTTGATTTCGAGAAGCACGCCGATCTTGCCGCCGGCGTGGATGTAGGTGCCGATGGCGCCCTCATTGGTGGAGCGGGCGGCCTTCTTCTGCGCCGAAGCCATGCCGCGCTTGCGGAGCACGACGAACCCTTCCTCAATATCGCCCTTGGATTCCTGCAGAGCCTTGAGGCAATCACCCATGGGCGCGCCGGACCTATCGCGAAGTTCCTTTACCAATTTTGCGTCGATCTTTTCACTCACCGTCGTCATCTCGCTTCCCTCTTGTGTCTAATTCAGATCTTGTGTGTGTAGGCCGCGCATGTGGCGCGGAGAAAGAAAAAGCGTGGCACTTGATGCTGGCGGCCACGCTTTCCAGTATGCGCACTTTCATGCGCAAGAAAGATTAAAGACCGCCTTCGGCTGCCTCTGCTTCTTCCAGCAGGGCCGCAACGGCCGCCGGAGCCTTGCGGATGCCGCCGCCCAGGGCCGCTTCAAGGTTGAAGTCCTCAGTGGATGCGGTCTCGACGGAAGCCTCTTCGACTGGCGTAACGTCCGCGATCTCCTCGGCGAAGGCCTTGTCGCCTACGAGGTTGACGCCCTCGGCGGCGGAGTCGGCGATCTTCGATGTGAAGAGGCGGATGGCGCGCAGGGCGTCATCGTTGCCGGGAATCACGTAGTCGACCACGGTGGGATCGCAGTTGGTATCGACAACTGCGACCACGGGGATGCCCAGCTTGCGGGCTTCCTTGACGGCGATGGCCTCGTTGTTGGAGTCAACGATAAACAGTGCGTCCGGCAGGCGCTTCATATTCTTGATGCCGGCGAGATTCGCCTGAAGGTGCTTGCGCTCGCGTTCGAGGCGAATGACTTCCTTCTTGGTGAGGAGGTCATAACGGCCGTCCGTGGCCATATCATCGAGTTCCTGAAGGCGCTTCACCGATTTCTGCACGGTCACCCAGTTGGTGAGCAGTCCGCCCAACCAGCGCTGGTTGATATACGGCATGCTTGCACGCGTCGCTTCTTCCGCAACCGCATCCTGGGCCTGGCGCTTGGTGCCGACGAAGAGAATCGTCTTGCCGCCGGCACAAAGGTCCGTGACGAACCTGGATGCGTCCTTGAAGAGCTTCAGCGTCTTCTGCAGGTCGATGATGTAGATCCCATTGCGCTCACCGAAGATGTATTCCTTCATCTTGGGGTTCCAGCGCTTGGTCTGATGCCCGAAGTGAACACCTGCTTCGAGCAGCTCCTTCATTGTGATCGTGGCCATTGATCTCCTCTGTGAATTGCATCCGGACCTACATTTCTGTTACCCGGATTGAACCCGCTATTGCGGGGGATTGAAGATACAGTGATCAGATATCAGTGTTCAGAGATCAGAAAATACTAGCCAAACTGATCTCTGATCTCTGACAACTGATCTCTTGCAAGCGTTTAGCGCTTGCTGAACTGGAACCGCTTACGGGCGCCCTTCTGGCCGTACTTCTTGCGTTCCTTGACGCGAGCGTCGCGGGTGAGCAGACCTTCAGCCTTGAGGGTCTTGCGGAGCTCGGCATTGAACTCGATCAGCGCGCGGGCGCAACCCATCTTGACGGCATCGGCCTGGGCGGCGACGCCTCCCGATTTCACGGTCACGAGGACGTCGAAGCTCGAAGCAAGATCGGCAACAACGAGCGTGCGCTTGGCGGCGACGCGCTGCTGCTCGGTGACGAAGTACACATCGAACGCCTTGCCGTTAACTTTCCACTCGCCTGTTCCGGGACGCAGAAAAACGCGGGCGATCGCCGACTTGCGGCGGCCTGTACCGTAATACTGAACCAGATCTGCCATTCTTCTCTCTTATCTCTCTCTGCCGACCTTCCGCAGGACGGCTTTCCACTTCGTCGTTATGCCACCGGCATCGCGACCGGAGTCTGCGACTGGTGGGGGTGCGTATCGCCACGGTAGACCTTGAGCTTGGAGCCCATGGCGCGACCGAGCTTGGACTTGGGCAACATGCCCTTGATGGCTTCTTCAAGGATCTTTTCAGGCTTGCGGGCGAGCAGGCGCGTGAAGGACTCTGAGCGCAGACCGCCGGGGAAGCCGGTGTAACGGCGATAGACCTTGGTCTCGGTCTTGAGGCCGGTGAGGCGCACCTTAGCGGCATTGATCACGATGACGTGATCGCCCATATCGATGTAGGGCACGTACTGCGGGTTGAGCTTGCCGCTCAGCACGCTGGCGGCCTTGGTGGCCAGCCGTCCGAGCGTCTGCCCGTCGGCATCGATCACATACCACTTGCGGTCAATATTTTTGCCGCTTGGAACAAAGGTCGACATTTCTCTTCTTCCCTCAAAAACTTCTGGCCGAAACTCTTGCCGGCCACCAAAAGATTAAAAAACACAGCGCAAAGCGCGCCACTCCATGCAAAGCGCATGGGAGTTAATTCCACCCACTGCCAAACATCGCTGTTGGAGTGATACTGCGGAGTTCGCCCTCAAGAGGGCTCCTGACTCTGTTCCATCCGCTTCCCTAAACCATGTCAGGAAAACGGATTTGGCAGAAGGCGGCCCGGAAAAAACCGCTGCTTTGGGCAGACCGGGCGCAACACCGCACAAGGACTCCAGAATACGGGATTTTGAATCTGGAGTCAAGAAATTCGCGGCTTCGGTGGCAGCTCTCCGCTAACGCCCTGCCGGGATAAACCGGGTATTACGATGTGAGCTGAATTAAATCTTTCGGGTCTGAATCGAGGTTCTATTGTCACGTAGACCGAGCGGAGTTGACTGGTATTGCGGGCCAGTCGCACTTCGCGCGGCAGCAAGTTAGCAAGTTAGCGGAAAGATCGCGGCGGCATTACAACTGTCGTGCTTTGCAGGGGTGCTGAAACGGTGCGTCGTTCGCTTTCACTATCCGCGTAGAAACGCTTCGCCATCCCGCTCAAAGCGCTTCCCTCCGAAAGACCTCCCCGAAAGGAAGCAAAAGTTATGAAAAGTCTGTCGTCCACACTGGCGACGCTATTAGTCCTTGCTGCGCCTTTGGCAATAGCACAAAGCGCAAGCCAGGCAGCCGCGCCCAAACGCCCTCTGCAAGCAAACGAGCACGCCCTTAACCTGCCCGGCGCCACCACGATTGAAGCGCCACCCGCCGGGTTTAACCCCCTCCTGGCATCGGACTCGGAGCTTTCCTATTATGGCTTCGCACCGCGCCCCGACCAGAGCGCCCAGCCCAAGGCCTACGCCACATGGGCAAAGGCTATGAACCACTCCCAGACCCGCCTTACGCCCGTCCTGGAGCAGACCAGCCTCTTCCATGGACCGGCTCAGCTCAAGGAAAATACCAATCCCTCAGCCACCCAGAGCAATGCGGCGCTGTCACTGCAGCCGAGCAATACCTATTACTCGTCGAACTGGAGCGGCTATGTTGACCTCAGCGGCGCAACCAGCTACGGAAGCACTTCGTTCTACTTCACCGTGAACGATATGGTTGTTCCGATTGCAAAACAGAGCGGCTGCACAGGCGGCTGGGCTTACGGCTCAGCGTGGAATGGGATTGACGGCTTCAATTCAAGCGACGTGCTGCAGGCTGGCTTCGAGTTCGATGCCTACTGCTCCGGCACAACCAAGTCAACCTACTACTCCGCGTGGTATGAGTGGTATCCGTATGGCGAAGTACGCATTTCCAGCCTGCCCGTAGTTCCCGGCGACGATATCTTCGTGGAAGTGTGGCACTCCTCGGCGACTCAGGGCTATGCCTACGTTGTGAATGTGAGCACGGATCAGTATGTCGAAATTGGCTTTACTGCTCCCGCCGGCACCACACTGAAAGGCAACTCGGCTGAGTGGGTTGTCGAAGCGCCTACCGTTGGCGGCACTCTGGCAACGATTGTGGATTACACCGAGGTTCCCTTCTGGGATTCCTACGGCTACACAGAGAGCAACGCCTTCTATGACATCGGCACTGGCGCCCCGATCGACATGGAACCGGGCACCACGGTCCTCTCCTATCCCGAGTACATCGGTCCCGAAGCCTTCGTTGCGCATTGGGAATAGAACACTCCCAACACACGCACGATACCAATGGCGACGGCCAACCAGCCGTCGCCATTTTTCTATGGTTATTCTCCTCTGAGCTTCCATCTCGCATGACTCCGGCAATTTCCACAGAAAACTTAAACAACTACTTGACTATTTGGTCGATCGGGTAAATAGTTAAGCATCTACTTAAGTATTGCAGTCAAAGACTGCAAGGAGCAGGAGGAGATCATGGCGGAACCCAAAGTAGTACACAGCACATTTGTGCTGGAGAGGAACTTCGAGCAGCCGGCTAAGGTGGTGTTCGAGGCATTTTCAGATCCGGAGAAGGCCAGGCGCTGGTACGCGGCGGACAGGTCGAATGAAGTGGAGGAGTTCGCGCAGGACTTCCGCGAAGGCGGCTTGCAGCGGATCGTTTACAACATGGGGCCGCAGACGCCTTTTCCTGGAGTACCGCTTGAAAACGAGGGGCGGTTTCAGGAGATTGTGCCGAATGAGCGGGTCGTTATCGCTTCCACGATGAAGATTGGCGGACACCGGATTTCAGTGACGCAGGCGACCTTCGAGCTTTTGCCAACAAGCGAGGGAACGGAGCTGATCTTCACGCATCAGGGAGCTTTTCTGCCGGGCTCCGACGGACCGGCGATGCGGGAGGGCGGATGGAATGTACTGCTTGACCGGCTGAAGGCGGTGATCGCGGCGGGTGAGGCGTAAGGATGGCGGATCGTCCGGCGATCGATACCGATCGATTGTTCTTTGCGCTGAGCGACAGGACGCGGCGTTTGCTGTTGGGGCAGTTGGCGCTGCGTCCTATGACGGTGAGCGAACTGGCACGCGCGGCTGGGATCTCGCTGGCGGCGGCGGTTCAGCACCTGGAAATTTTGCAGGAGACTGGACTGGCGGCTACGGAAAAAGTGGGGCGCGTGAGGACATGCCGGATTGACCGGCGGGGTTTTGATGCACTCGAAAAGTGGATCCGGAATCACCGCGCATTGTGGGAGCTGCGTCTGGACAGCCTGAGTGAGATGTTAGGGAATAACGCTCCCTCGACGGACGGTTGACGTGTGAAGTGCGAAGGTAATGCATTGCGATACACTTGGCCCCATGCGGGTCTTTGGCATTGACTGCGGTACAGAGATTACCGGGTTTGGCGTGGTGGAGACCGACGAGAGCGGACGCATGGCGCGGCTGGTCTGCCAGGGTATGGGCGGGATACGGCTGGCGAAGAACAAGCCGTTACCGGAGCGGCTGGCCCAGGTTTACCGCGAATTGACGAACGAGATTGAGCGATGCCGGCCAGATGTAGTGGCTGTAGAAGAGGTCTTCTACTCCGTGAATGCCAAGAGCGCGCTGAAGCTGGGGCAGGTGCGGGGTGTGGCGCTGCTGGCGGCAGCCTGCGCCGGAGTTCCGGTTGCCGAATATGCGCCGCTGAAGATCAAGTCCAGTGTGGTGGGCTACGGGTTGGCTAAGAAAGAGCAGGTTCAATTCATGGTGGCTAGACTGCTGGAACTGAAGGAGCTGCCTGAACCGGCGGATGCCGCCGATGCGTTAGCCATTGCGATCTGCCACATTCACACAGCACAGACGCTTGCGGGGATGACACGATGAAGAAGCTGGCGTGGTTGACTGTGGCGCTGGCAGGCGCTGCTGTTGCGTGGGGACAAGCCGAACGCGCGGTGCGGATTGAGTATTCCAATCCGGGGCTGATTCCTGCGACGTGGACGCTGGAACTGCATCCGGATGGGAGCGGGCACTTTCATTCCGAGCGCGGGAACGCCCCACAAAGTTCGACGGGATGGATGGAGCCGCCAGATGTGAATACGGATGTGCATGTCAGCGCGGCATTTGCGGCGCATGTTTTCGATACAGCAGCGGCTGAGCGCTATTTCCAGATAGATTGCGAGAGCCATGCAAAAGTGGCTTTCCAGGGAACGAAGCGGTTGAGCTATGCAGGGCCGGATGGCAACGGCGCATGCAGCTTTAATTACGCTAAGGAAAAGACCATGCAGGAACTGGCGGACTCGCTGGAAGCCGTGGCGACAACGGTCATCGAAGGCGCGCGGTTGGACAGGCTACGCCAGCACGACCGATTAGGCCTGGACCAGGAAATGCAGAACTTAACCGAGATGACGGCGGATGGTCGCGCAACCGAGGTCGGCGTGATCCGTGAAGAGCTGGAGCGCATTGCGGAAGATGAGGCGCTAATGGACAGGGTTCGACGGAAAGCGCGCGAACTGCTGGCGAAAGCGGCCCAATAAAGCATCTCTCCCGAAGATATAAAGCTCGGGTGCCCCACCCTCGCCGCGTATTCGTTTTAGCGGCCAGGGTGGGGTCGCTCTACAGCAAGAAGAGAACTGCTCTGGTCGTGCCGAAAATCCGCCCCAGTTTGAATTGTTTTGTAACAGGGCACGACTTGAGTCGTGCCGAAAATCCGGCTGATAAAGTCTTTGGGCTTTAGCCCCTGCGGGATTTTTTCAAACTGAGCCATTACCAGTTCGGGTGCCCAAGAAGAGAACTGCTCTTTTCCTTCGCCCTTCGTCCTTCGTCCCTCGTCCTTAGTTACCAAAGTCCACCACCCTTTCGTAACCCCACTTCCTTCAGAAACTTTGCATGCAATTAACCCCATTTATGCTTTACTCAGAATCAGCAGGAGAAAAAGCCACGGCCCGAACCCAAAAAGGATTCGGGCCGTAGCTCTTTCAAGGCAGCCGCGAA
>NZ_JBEKYX010000045.1:0-37432 GCF_049510455.1 Occallatibacter sp.
GAAATCGGTATGGAAAAAGAATTGCCGGAAGGCATCGAAGTCATCACGCGCCGCGTTCTTCTCGACCGCCTCACTGAGTCGAGTCTCCGCGATGATTTGGAGCCTGCGCTACGCGATGTCCTGCTTTCCCCTGATGGCCATTGGCCTCAAGAGTTAAAGGATCGTGCATTCGGCACGTGGGAATGCTTTTATGCATTACGCTGGGTACTTGGCCTCGGTGAACTTCAAGCACTTTCAGATGAGCCAGCATATAAAACAGATGATGGCCGCGCCTTGTTTTCCATCAAACAGCCAGAAGCACTCAAGGTGTTGCCCGCGTGGGACATTCGCCCTTTTCGAGATGCGGCAGATTCGTTTCTCACCCGGTGCTGGATGGAATTGAAGGCGCGCAATGCGATTCATGGGACAACTGAAGAGGATGTGCTTCAGGCAGTCAACTTTCGGCAAAGCGTTGAGGCGGAAGATTACACAGCGGACTACCTCGTTGGTTCACGTACGGTCACAGAACTTCCCCTCCAGTTGCTGTGGCTGGTAACTATGCGTGCCTACCATCGGACGAACATGCTTGCCCTTTTGGTCGATGTGACGGGCAGTGAAAAATCCCCCAGCGAGATTCGGACCTATTTTGCAGGCTTCTTTACTCTGACAAAGACAGAAGAACTCTCCGAGTCCGCAGTAACCGAATCCAGCACCTAATTCAACCGTTCAAAAATTCCTGCGGCGCCCATGCCGCCGCCTACGCACATTGTGACCATGCCGTAACGGGCGTTGCGGCGGTCCATCTCGCTTAGCAGTGTTGCTGTGAGCTTTGCGCCGGTGCAGCCGAGTGGGTGGCCGAGGGCGATTGCGCCGCCGTTTACGTTCACCTTTGACGGGTCGATGCCGAGTTCGCGGATGACGGCTAGCGATTGCGCGGCGAAGGCTTCGTTCAACTCGATGAGGTCGATCTGGTCGAGGGTCAGGCCGGCGAGCTTAAGGACTTTGGGGATGGCGAAGATGGGGCCTACGCCCATCTCTTCCGGCAGGCAGCCGGCGGCGGCGTAGGCTACCAGGCGGGCCAGTGGCTTGAGGCCGAGTTCCTTTGCGCGGCTGGCTTCAATGAGGATGGTGGCGGCGGCGCCGTCGGAGGTTTGCGAGGAGTTCCCTGCTGTCACTGAGCCCTTAGCGTGGAAGGCCGGTTTGAGTTTGGCGAGGGCTTCGGCGGAGGTGTCGGCGCGTGGGCCTTCGTCGGCGGTGAAGTCGGCTTCGGTGACTACTGGCTTGCCTGCTTTTGTGCCGGGGACTGCGGTTGTGATTTTTACTGTCACGAGCTCATTGGCGAATTTGCCTGCTTGCTGCGCGGCCAGGGCCTTCTGGTGACTTGCGAAGGCGAAGGCATCCTGGTCTTCGCGGGTGATGTTGTAATGCTTCGCCACCCGCTCGGCGGTGAGGCCCATGGTGAGCAGGCTGGCTGGGTAATTCTCCGCAAGCCAGGGGTTTGGGCTGGGCTTGAGGCCGCCCATGGGGATCATGCTCATGGATTCGGCTCCGCCGGCGATGACTACCTTTTCTGAACCGGTGCGGATGCGCATGTCGGCTTGGGCAATGGCCTCAAGGCCGGAGGCGCAGAGGCGGTTCACTGTGACTCCGGAGACTTCGACGGGCAGGCCGGCGCGGAGGGCTGCGAAACGCGCCATGTTGAAGCCGGCTTCGCCTTCCGGCTGGGCGCAGCCGAGGATCACGTCGCCGACTTCGGATTTGTCGAGCTGGGGAACCTTATCTAAAGCGCCGGTGAGGGCGATTGAGGCGAGGTCGTCCGGGCGGGTGGTGGCTAGTGTGCCCTTGGGGGCGCGACCTACGGGAGTACGAACGGCGCTGACGATTACGGCTTCCGGCATGACTACCTCGGGAACAGGGACCAGGAAACAGGGATCACTGCTGGCACATTGATAGATGGCTGGCCGTGTTGGCGTCAAACTGCGCGTTACAGATTTACAGAATTACAGATTCTGGTGGCAAAGGGGGGGTAGGGGTATTCCTTCTCTTAAAGCAGACGGCCCGAATCCATGCGGATTCGGGCCGTCTTTTTGCTGCTGGTTATGAGTGTTTCACAAATGGGGTTAATTCTATGCAATGGTTTTCCACAGATTTGAGATTTATTTTTCAGGACTGGGTCAAAACCGGCTCAAGGGAGGGGGAGCTGGGTCCATGCGCCATTGGAGAAGTAGCGGTAGGCTGTCCGCCCGTCAAGGATGGAATCGGCGATGGCGTCGTGGTCAATGCGGGGCGGATGGGGTGTCAGGCTGAGCTGGGCTTCATGGACGCGGTTGGGCGAGGCTGTGTCGATGGCGCGGCCGAAGCCGAGTTCCTTCTGGTTCGGGAGCAGGCGGAGAAAGCTTTGCCTGGGCGCGGTGGTGCTGTAGACCGGCGCTGCCTGATTGCTCCCAAAAAATACGAGCAGTGAAACCTCGCCATCCTTATCGGTGCAGAGGACGGCCCAGTCCGAGGAGCCGGGGCGCTCGAAGCTGCCGTGGATGACGTTTTCCGGGTGGTGCGCTTCAGAGGATTGCGGGATAAGGCAGCCGCGGCGGTTGAGGGCGTCGGCGGTGGGACTTGGTAGATCGGGGAACGAAGTGATGGGGAGGTGGTGGATGGTGAATGGGAGTTCTATGCCATTGAGCGTCTGGTGCCCGGTGGTGACTAGAGAGGATGGTAGTGGTTGCTGAGCGGATAAAGGAAAGGCCATCGCCAGAAAAGCGAAGAACGTGCGTGCTACCTGACCGGCGTGCATGATGAAAACTTTATGCTCTGCACTCAGTGATAGGCAATGCCATTTGAAATATCGGCAGCAGCAAAGCAGTCGCCTGCAAGCGCTTCACACCAATCCACTGCTTCGCGTTCGCGCGCTTGATCCGCTGCCATTGCCTCATAACCGCCGCAAAGCTCGCTCATCGATTGATATAAAAAGTCCGCATTTTCCTGCATTGCACTTCTCCGGTTTCAATAGTTTATCGGGCGGCTCACCACGAGCGATAGTTATCCCACCCTAGCGGCAAAAACAAAAGCGCCGCGAGGGTGGGGCACCCGTTTTGTCAATTCCGTAAGGGTTTGCCGGTTTTCAGGGTGTGGGCGATGCGCTCCTGGGTTTTGCGCTCGCCAGAGAGTGACAGGAAGGCTTCGAGCTCGAGGTCGAGGAGGTATTGCTCGGAGATGAGGGTGCCGGCGGTGATGCGGCCTCCGGAGAGGATGTAGGCGGCCCACCGGGCTACCTTCTGGTCGTGCTCGGAGGCGAAGCCTGCTTCACCCATGAGGTAGATGCCGGTTTCAAGCGTGGCTAGAGCGGCGAGGCCGGGTGCGGGAATCTGGGTGCGCGGGATGGGGGCGGAGTAGCCGGCTTCTGCGAGGGCTACGGCCTGGGCTTTGGCGTCGAGGAGCAGGCGGTCGCGGTTGAGGGTGATGCGGTCCGACGGGGCCATGAGGCCGAGTGTGCGGGCGTCGAATGCCGAGGTGGAGACCTTGGCCAGGGCGATGGTTTCTAGCGCGCGCTTGAGGGCGGTGAGCAGCTCGGCGGATTGAGCGAAGCGGGAGGGTGGGTCTTTTGGGTCTGGCGGTGCGAGGGCAGCGGCTGCGTCTACGGAGCGGAGGAGCAGCTCCTTGGTGCCTCCGCCGGCGGGGATGACGCCTACGCCGGCTTCGACGAGGCCGATGTAGGTCTCGGCGAAGGGCTGGCGGCGGGCGGCGTGGAGGTTGATTTCGGCTCCGCCGCCGAGGGTCATGCCGAATGGAGCTGTCACAACGGGGCGCGGGCAGAATTTGATGGACGAGGTCATGCGCTGGAAGGCGGCGATGGCTCCGCGGACTTCATCCCACTCGCCCTCTTGCGCGGCAAGGAGAAGCTGCATGAGATTGGCGCCGACGGAGAAGTGTTCCCGGTCACCGGAGATGACGAAGCCAGAGAAGTCGCGGACGGCTTCTGAGTCGGGCTTGAGGACGGAGGCGATGAAGCTGGTGACGTCTGTGCCGAGCGCGTTTTTGAGGGTGTGGAGCTCGATGCAAGCGATGCCGTCTCCTAAATCGACCAGAGAACAGCCAGAGTTGGAGCGGACGGTCTTATGAGTGCGGCGGAAGTCGGCGACGCGGGCGTGGCCGGGCTGGGCGGGGATGGGTTCCCAGTGGGCGGAGACGGGATTGAAGCATTGCGGACCGTCGGCGGCGTACCAGGATGTGTTTTTGGATTGCAGGAGTTCTTCGGCGGCGGGATGGACGGGAAGATTCAGCGACTTGAGACGGGCGACGGTTTCTTTGACTCCTGCGGCGTCCCACATTTGGAATGGGCCTAGCTCCCAGTTGAAGCCGGCTCGCATGGCGGCGTCGATGGAGGGTGCGTCGTTGGCGGCTTCGCCGATGAGCGATGCCGAGAGATTCCAGAGATTGGCTAAGAGCGGCCAGAGGAAGCGGGCGGCTTTGTCTTTTGTGGGGTCGGCGGCGAGGAGCAGGCGCAGCTTTTCTGCGGTGTTGGGGGCGCTTTTGGCCATGTCGAGCGCGGGGATGGCGGCTTTGGCTTGCGGACGGTATTCGAGGGTCTTCAGGTCTAGTGCAGATCGCTCCTCTGATCCGTCGGCTGCGCGGGATTTCTTGTAGAAGCCCTGGCCGGATTTGTCGCCTAGCCAGCCGCGCTTGACGACTTCCTGAAGGATGGGCGTGAAGGGGCTTTGTGTTGCGCCTTGCGGGAAGTTTGCTGCGACGTGGGCGAGGATGTCGATGCCGACCATGTCGGCGAGGCGGAAGGTTCCGGTGCGGGGCCAGCCGATGGCGGGGCCGGTGAGGGCGTCTACTTCTTCAATGGTGAGGCCCTGTTCCAGCATGAGCGCGGCGGCAGTGGAGATGACGGAGACGCCGATGCGGTTGGCGATGAAGTTTGGCGTGTCATTGGCGAAGACGGTTTCTTTTCCGAGGTGAAGATCGGCGAAGGCGGCGAAGGATGCGGCTAGCGCCGGGTCTGTTTCGGGCGTGGGGATGATTTCAAGGAGGCGCATGTAGCGCGGGGGATTGAAGAAGTGCGTGCCGAAGAATTTTTTCCTTGTTTCGGAGGGGAGTATTTCGGCGATCCGGCTGATAGGTAAACCTGACGTGTTGGTGGTGAGGATGGCGTTTGCCGCGAGGTGCGGGACTACGCGCTGAAGCAGGGTGTGCTTTATGGCGAGGTTTTCCGCGACGGCTTCAATGATCCAGTCGCACTGGGTGAGCCTGGGCAGGTCTTCTTCGAAGTTGCCGGGGGTGATTCGGCTGGCAAAAGATGCGTCGTAGAAGGCGGCGGGCTTGGATTTTGCCAGGGCTTCGAGGGCGCGGATGGCCAGCTCGGATTTGGACTTTGCGCCTTCGAGGACCATGTCGAGGAGGAGCACTGGGATGCCGGCGTTGGCGAGATGAGCGGCGATGCGTGAACCCATGGTTCCGGCGCCGAGGACGGCGGCGCGGCGGATGAGCAGGGGCTGGATGGTGATCGACTCGACGGGGGCGGGGATGGCGGCGCTCATGCGTGCTCCTGATTGGTGCTGCTGGGCGGAGGATACGGAGGCTGCTTCACTGCGGTCAAGCGGCTGCGGTTTGCTGGATGCGATTGAGGACAGCGCAGGTCTCAGCGGGAGTGAGGATGGCGGGGAAAAACTCCATGACGCGATGGAAGCTGACGGGGCAATCATAGCGGTCCGGTTTGACCGCGTGAAGATGCGGGCAATAGTTTGGTAACAGCGTGAGGGAATCGAATGGCGTTTAGACATTGGATGGCGGGATTGGCGCTGGCGGCTGTGTGCGGGCTGGCTGGCGCGCAGGATCTGAAGAGCTTTGAGCAGCGGATTACGACGAAGGTGCTGCCGAATGGGTTGACGCTGTTGATCTGCGAGCGGCCGGAGGCGCCGGTCTTCAGCTACGTGACGTTTGTGGATGCGGGCGATGTGAACGACCCGTCGGGCGATAGCGGGCTGGCGCATATGTTCGAGCATCTGGCGTTCAAGGGAACGACGGAGATTGGGACGAAGGATTATGCGGCGGAGAAGGTTGCGCTTGAAAAAGTGGAAGCCGCGAATGATGCGTTTGAGGCGGAGAGGCTGAATCCGCTGGGGGCGAATCCCGAGAAGCTGAAGGAGCTGGCTGCGAAGTTCAAGGCGGCGCAGGATGAGGCGCACACATTTGTGATTCCGAACCAGTTTACCGAGGTGGCGGAGCGGAATGGCGCGGCGGGGCTGAATGCGGAGACGGGGCTGGACGAGACGCTGTTCTTCTGGTCGATGCCGGAGAACCGGCTGGAGCTGTGGGCGTGGCTGGAGAGCGGCAGGCTGGCCGATGTGGTTCCGCGGGAGTTTTACGCCGAGCGCAACGTGGTGATGGAAGAGCGGCGGATGCGGACGGATTCCGACCCAATTGGGCGGCTGCTTGAGCAGTTTCTGGCGACGGCTTATGTGGCGCACCCGTATGGGCGGAGCAGCATTGGCTGGCCGAGCGAGGTGAGCCAGATTACGGCGACCGAGGCGATGGATTTTCACAAGAAGTATTACGTGGGCTCGAATCTGGTTGTCGCGGTGGTGGGAGATGTGAAGGCGCAAGAGGTGATGCCGATGCTGGAGAAGTATTTCAGCCGCGTGCCTGCCGGGCCGAAACCGGAAGAGATGACTACGGTGGAACCGAAGCAGTTTGCCGAGAAGACGGTGGCGATCAAGGAGCAGACGCAGCCGTTTTACATCGAGGGCTACCACAGGCCGAGTTATCGCGATCCCGATGACGCGGTGTATGACGCGATTGCGGACATCATGTCGAATGGGCGGGTTTCGCGGATGTACAGGAGTTTGGTGCGGGATCAGCAGATTGCGGCGGAGGCGCAGGGGTTCAGCCCGTATCCGGGAGACAAGTTTCCGGGGCTGTTTGCGTTCTATGCGGTGCCGCTGCCGGGACACTCGCCGGCTGAGATGCGGGATGCGATTCATAAAGAGATTGAGAAGCTGAAGGCGACGGACGTGAGCGATGACGAGCTGAAGATGTTCAAGACACGAGCGCGCGCCGATCTGCTGCGTGGACTGGCGGATAACCAGGGGCTGGCGAATGCGCTGGCCGAGTACCAGACGCGGTATGGCGACTGGCGGGAGTTGTTCAAGCAGCTCGACAAAGTGGATAAGGTGACGAAGGCGGATATTCGGCGCGTGGCGAGCGAGGTGTTTGTGGCGAGCAACCGGACGAGTGCGTGGATTGAGACGGAAGCGGCGGGCAAGGCCGGGGGTGCGCAGTGAGGAATAAGGGACAAGGGATGAGGGACAAGGGACAAGGAATGCGCGCCGCCTCCATGTTTGTGGTGGGTTTGATGGCTGTGATTGCGCCGGTGATAGCTGACGCGCAGCAGAGCAAGCCTTGGGAGAAAATTCCGGTGCCGCCGCTGCGGGAGTTCAAGCCGCAGATGCCGAAGCGCGTGGAGCTGAAGAATGGAATTGTGATCTTTCTGCAGGAGGATCATGAGCTGCCGTTTGTGAGCGGGTCTGTGCTGATTCCGGGTGGTGCGCGGGATGAGGATGCGGCTAAGACAGGTTTAGTGTCGCTGTACGGAGAGACGTGGCGGACCAGCGGCACGGCGAAGATGGACGGCGACGCGATGGACGATTTTCTGGAGGCGCGCGCGGCGCATATCGAGACGACCGGTGGAGAGAATTCGACTGGATTGTCGTGGGATTCGCTGAAGGGCGATTCGGACCAGGTTTTTACGCTGGCTCTGGATCTGCTTCTGCATCCGAAGTTCAATGCCGAGAAGCTGCAACTGGCGCAGCAGCAGGCGGCGGCGGGGATTGTGCGGCGGAATGACGATGAGTCGGGGATTGCGGGGCGCGAAGCCGCGAAGCTGGTGTATGGACCGGCGAGCCCGTATGCGCGGCAGGCGGAGCTGGCAACAATTGGCGCGGTGAAGCTGGCGGATTTCGAGGCTTGGCACAGGAGAACGATCGGCGGGAAGCTGATTATCGCGGTGAGCGGGGATTTCGACGGGGCGGCGATGGAAGCGAAGCTGCGCGCGGCTTTTGAGCTTCTGCCCGCGGCGAAGGCCGAGCCGCAGCGGCATGAGAGCTTCAGCGAGCCAAAGCCGGCGCTCTACTTTGTGGACAAGGAAGATGTGAACCAGTCCAATGTGCAGATTGTGGGGTTGGGCACGGACCGGCGCAATGCGGATGTGCCGACGCTGGCGGTGATGAACGACATTCTGGGCGGAGGGTTTTCGAGCCGGCTGTTCCAGAAGATTCGCACGGAGATGGGCGATGCTTATGCGGTGGGCGGCGGCATCTCGTTCAACTACGATCATCCGGGAATCTTTAATGTGGAGGTGCTGACCAAGAGTGTCTCCACGGTGGACGCAACGAAGGCGGCGCTGGATGAGATTGCCGGGCTGACGACGCGGCCATTTACCGAGGAAGAGCTGAAGCGGTCGCAGGAGGACATTCTGAATGGATTCCTTTTCCGCTACGACACGAAGGAAAAGGTTCTGGCCGAACAGGTGCGGCTGGAGTTTTTTGGCTATCCGGCGGATTATCTCGAAAAGTATGAAGCTGCGATTCCCAGGGTGACGCTTGCGGACCTGTCAGCGGCAGCGAAGAAGTACATTCATCCGGACAAGCTGGCGGTGCTGGTGGTGGGCAACAGGCAGGAGATCAAGCCGGGGCTAGATGAGCTGAAGCTGGGCGCGGTGCATACGCTGGATGTGACGATTCCCGGCGCGCCGAAGGGCGGCCCTGGGGATGGCGGAGCGCAGCAGCAGTGAGCGTGGCAGGTGCGAGCCAGACTGGAATGAACGAGGAGACGGACGTGGGCGGCGGAGAGCTGGCGATTGTGATTATGGCGGCGGGCAAGGGGACGCGGCTGAAATCGCGGCGGCCCAAAGTGCTGCACGAGATTGGCGGCAAGCCGCTGCTGAGCCATGTGATTGCAGCGGCGGAGCGCATTGTGCCGGCGGGGCAGATTTTTGCCGTGGTGGGGCACCAGGCGGAGCGCGTGCGGGCGGCTGTGGAAGCGACCGGCGTGCAGTTTGTGGAGCAGACCGAGCAGCGCGGCACCGGCCATGCAATTCAATGCGCGGCGGATGCGATCAAGGATTATGAAAATATCCTGGTGCTTTCGGGCGATGTGCCGCTGATTCGCACGGAAACGATTGAGAAGCTGTGGAAGTTTCACCAGATTCAGCGCGCGGCGATGACGATTCTGACGGCTGCGCCGGAGGACCCGACGGGATATGGACGCGTGTTGCGGGCGAGTCCGGAGTCGGCTGAAGTGACCGCGATTGTGGAGCAGAAGGACCTGCAGGCGGAGCAGCATGGTGACTTGGGTGGACTCCGGGAGATCAACTCCGGCATTTATGTGTTTCGCACGGCGCCTCTGCTGGAGCACCTGCACCGGCTGACGGCGAACAACAGCGCGGGCGAGTTCTATCTGACAGATATGGCGGCGCTGCTGCGGGCGGCGGGTGAGCGCGTGATGGCGATTGAAGCCACGGATGCGGCGGAGATTCTGGGCGCGAATACGATTGCCGAGCTTGTGGCGCTGGATGAGACGCTGCGCGCCGCAACGGCAAAGCGGCTGATGGCGGAGGGCGTAACGATCTTTCGTCCGGAGACGTGCGTGATTGACGCCGATGTGCAGGTTGCGCCGGATACGGTGATTGAGCCGTTTGTGCAATTGCTGGGGAAGACGGTTATCGGGAGCGAGTGCCGAATCCGGTCTTATTCGGTTCTCGAAAACTGCGTGCTGGGCGATGCGGTGCTGGTGCGGCAGAGCTGCGTGATGGTGGAGAGCAAGGTAGCGAACGGAGCGCAGATCGGCCCGTTCTCGCGGCTGCGCGAAGGCACGGAGCTGGGCGAGAACGTGCATGTGGGCAATTTTGTGGAGACAAAAAACGCCGTGCTGGGCAAGGGAACCAAGGCGAATCATCTTGCGTATATTGGCGATGCGGAGGTTGGCGGAGGAACCAATATAGGCGCGGGAGTGATTACGGCCAACTACGACGGCGTGCGAAAATCGAAGACGAAGATCGGCAGTAAAGTCTTTGTTGGAAGCGACTCAGTTCTGGTGGCGCCCATTTCAGTAGGCGATGGAGCGCTGATCGCAGCGGGTTCGACGATTACGCAGGATGTGCCGGCCGATGCGCTGGCGGTGGGACGCGCGCGACAGGTGACGAAAGAGGGCTGGGCGGCGTCCAAGCGGATGCGGCAGGAGCAGTCAAAGGGATGAGCCTGACCGGTTTATGAGATGATAGACGGTAATACGATTTACTTTTTATGGCCCATGTACCGTGCTGATAATTTTCTATACATTGGGATCGAAATAGTGTAAGAACGCATCAGTCTAGTTGTAGCATATTTTTAGTGATTTGTTTTTCGCATGGAATTGCATGGAGCGGTGGTGGGTTCGGCTGATTTTTCGCGACTGAGCGGAAAGTTTTCGTGGTATTTGCCGATATACACTACGCCTATGTCTGCTTCTATGGGCCGTTTTTGCCCCAAAGCACATGAGAGACCGGGACCAGCAAGAGCGGTCTACGCATATCCAACAGAGAGGGTGGCCTGGGACGACGATGGGCTGACCGAAAGTCGGTCTGAAATCGCCAGAGCAACAGGGCCGCACTGATACAGGCTGTCAGGAGCTGCAAAGATTGCAGATGCGCCGCAATGCGACACAAACCGCGCAAAGCGCGGAAGTCCCCAAGGACGCTGCCGCCCAGAATAGCGGTCCGGGCCGGATTCTTGTGGTGGATGACGAGGCGAATGTGCGCGCCATGATGGGCGCTACGCTGGAGCACCATCACCATCATGTGCATCTTGCGAGCAACGGGCGTGAAGCGATGGAGATGCTTCAGCAAGGCACCTTCGATGCGGTTCTCACCGACATTGTGATGGAAGATGGCAGCGGGCTGGCGCTGCTGGAGCGGATACGGGCGCAATACCCCCACCTGCCGGTCATTATGGTGACGGCGGTGCATGACATCAGCGTAGCCATCGACGCGATGCGGCGAGGCGCGTTTGATTATCTTCTGAAGCCGTTTGAGCGCGAACACCTGGTGGCCTCCGTGCATCGAGCGCTGGAACACAGCCACCAGGTGAGCGAAAACCGCAGCTACCAGGAGAACCTGGAACGGATTGTGATGGCGCGTACGGAGATGCTGCGCCACGCGATGCAGGAGCTGGAGCACTCGTATGACATTACGCTGGAGGCACTGGGCGACGCGCTCGATCTGAAAGACGCCGAGACGGAAGGCCACTCGAAGCGCGTGACGGCGTACACGATTGCACTGGCAAGAGCGATGGGTCTGACTCCAGATGAAATTAAGACGATTGCGCGCGGGGCATTTCTTCACGACATCGGTAAGATGGCGATTCCGGATTCGATTCTGCGGAAGCCGGGCCCGCTGACGGGTCCGGAGCAGGAGATTATGCGCGAGCACTGCACGCGCGGCTACCATATTCTGCGGAAGATTCCGTTTCTGCGCGGGTCGGCGGAGATTGTCTTCAGCCACCAGGAGCGCTTTGACGGCACGGGCTATCCGAGCGCGCTGCGCGGAGCGGAGATTCCCGTTGGGTCGCGCATCTTTGCCGTGGCGGATACGCTGGATGCAATTACGAGCGACCGGCCATATCGCGCGGCGGGGGGCTTTGACACGGCAAGGGCGGAGATACTGCGCTGCTCCGGAACGCAGTTTGACCCTTCCGTTGTGGAAGCGTTTCTTAAAATTCCGAACGAGCTATGGTATGAGCTGCGCGCGGAGATCAACGGACAGGCCAGGCGCTACACGACAGCCGATATGGCGGCTGAGGCGCTGGCCCGCTCAATGGCGGACAAGCTGCTGTAGAAGCGTATTGCCAGCGCCACCTGTGCATTTATACTCGAAGCATAGACGCAGTTAGACACTGAAAACTCTTACCTTCATATTTGTCCTGCATTCGCTACCGAAGGGGATGCTTTGACCCAATACGCTCTGCATTTCATGTTAAAGACAGGAGAGCACTGTCTTTCCCGGAGCCTCTGCTAAATGCTATTTGCCTCGTTTCCTTACATTCTGGCGTTTCTGCCGTGCGCGGTCATTGTGTGCATTCTGCTGCGGCAACTGGCGGGGCCGAGGGCGGCGCAGATCTGGGTGCTGGCTGCTTCGATATTTTTCTATACGCGAGCCGGCTACTTCAACCTGGTTTATCTGGCGCTGTCGATTCTGGGAAACTGGCTGCTGGCGCGGGCTATCAATCGCGCTGAAGAACCTGCGAAGAAGCGCATGCTTGTGACTGCGCTGGTGCTCAACACAGCTTATCTTTGCGTCTTCAAGTACCTGGGTTTTCTGGCCTCTCTTGTGCCATTTCTGCTGCCTCATGGTTTTGCGATGCCGGAGATTCCGTTTCCGCTGGGCATCAGCTTCTTTACCGTGACGCAGATCATGTACCTGGTGGATTGCTATGAGGGATCGCTCAGTCATGGCTCGCTGCTGGATCACGCGACATTTGTTTCGTTCTTTCCGTATGTGATCTCCGGCCCACTGGGCAGAGCGAAGCGCATGCGGCACCAGTTTGGAAATTTCGGCAGCGTGGATGGCGCGCGCGCTGGAAACCTGGCGCGAGGACTGTTTCAATTTTCGATGGGATTGTTCAAGAAGGCGGTCATTGCCGATTCCTTTGCGCGCATCTCGACCTTCGGATACAACTCGGCAAAGAATCTTTCCTGCGCCGAAGCATGGTTCTTTGGGATTGCGTATGTCTTTCAGATTTACTTTGACTTCAGCGGCTATTCCGACATGGCGATTGGCTCGGCGCGGATGCTGGGCATCGACATTCCCGCGAACTTCGACGCACCGTACAAGGCCAAATCGATCATTGAGTTCTGGCAGCGCTGGCATATCTCGCTGACGAGCTTTATTACGACGTATCTGTTCACCCCGATTTTGCTGACTATCAAGTCACGCCGGCCTTTCAAGCGCGATCTGCTGTTTGCTTCAGCATTCGCCACGTTCCTCGCGATGGGCATTGCAGGGCTGTGGCATGGAGCGGCGTGGACTTTTGTGGTGTGGGGATTTCTGCATGGGCTTTACCTGGGAATTAACCAGTACTGGCGACGGAAGAAGATGCCGAAGATTCCGGGGCTGTTGTCATGGGCCATTACCTTTGCGGCCATGACGATCGCAGAGGTTTTCTTTGGGGCTTCTTCTGTGAAGCAGGGCGCAATGCAGGTGGCGAGCATGTTCAATCCACATCATGCGCTGATGCATGACAACATCTCGCGCATGGGTGTGGAAGGCGTAAGCTTCAAGATCTTTGGAGTTCCGCTGTTGATCGGCGCGATCGCGGCCTTTGTCGGGCCATCTTCCGAGCAGCTTGCGCGGGAGTTCCGGCCGACGATTTGGAATTGTGCTTACGGGGCGGCTCTGCTGCTTGTGGGATTTCTGTTCGTTAACTCCAACATCCCGAGCCCATTTATTTATTTCCGCTTCTAGTTCCGTTTCCAGGGAGACCGATACGCGATGAGTACATCTGCTTCAGCCGCCGCGCCAGAGACTGCACGCGGGATTTCCGCTATTCAGTGGCTGATCGTGTTTTTTGGTCTGGCCGCGCTGCTGGTGGGAATCAATATGTTGATTGCGTGGCGCATGGATGTCTTCGGCATTTTGCGCGATGCTCATGGCCGGGCGCTGATTACCTCCGACCACGAGCGGAAGCAGAAATACCTGCTGAATCAGGGGTATGTTCCGGAGAACTTTAATGCGCTGCTGATTGGTGCTTCGGCGTCGGTGAACTGGTACATGTCGCCGATGGCGGGCTACCGCTTCTACAACGAATCCTTAGAAGGCGGCGATGGGACCGAGGAGCGCAAGCTGGTGGAGCAGGCTTTGCCGACCGGGCATTTCCAGGCAGCGGTGGTGGTTCTCTATCCTCGGCTCACGGCGCTGCACCTGCTGCAGGATGGCTTTGACAAGGTGAAGCGGAGCGAGGCGCTGGGCTCGCTGAGCTTGCTGGGCGTGGAGTATGACGTGCTTCACGAGCGGCTGACGCATGTGAAGGCGGCGGCTTCTCCGGATGGCAGCCATGCCGTGCCGGTACATGCGCCGCCGCGGCCTACGGATAAATTTCCTGTGTGGGAGGATGGCTTTGGCTCAGACGCGCAGGCTCGTGAGGACTACAGGGACTTATTGCAGGAGTTGGCTGCCAAGGGCGTGAAGATTGTCTATGTTACTTATCCGATGTATGAGCCGGGTTACGAGCCGAACAAGGAAAAATACGATCAATACCTTGCTGAAATACGGCAGATTCTGCCGCCGGGGCCGGTGATTGATTTCAATGCACCGGAATACTTCAGTTTCCGCAATGATGCGAGTAACTACATCGACGACGTGCATTTGAGCGCGTCTGGAACGGAAAAATTCAGCCAGGTATTGCGGGAGCAGGTGGCAACGGCGCTTGCCGCCGAATAGTTACGGCGGTTGTTGCGCTTGTGCCTACGGCTAGGATTTCTTTTCGAGGATCAGGTCGATCAGATCGCCAACGTTTTTGAGATCCTGCAGTTCACCGAGACCAAACTTGACCTTGAAGTGACTCTGCACTGCTTCAATGAGCTCGATGTGCGAGAGCGAATCCCAGTTAGGTGTGGACAGGGCGCTGGAGGCACGCGTGACGATCAGATTTGGCTGTTCCAGGACTTCCTGAAAGATGGGTTGAAGCTGGTCGAGGATTCCCTCTGCGGACGGATCAGGCATGTGCATACTCCAGAACTTTAATGTGTAGGTTTCCTGGTGTGTAGCCCGCCAGGTCGAGCTTCCAGACGGTTGATCCTTCCGGGAAGTCCGGCGACGTTAACTCATGCGGCTCGAAGCCGAGCTTTGAGTAAAAGTCGGCGACCATTCCGTTCTTCTTGGTGGGAAAGTAGTAGCCGATGATCGCGGTGAGGCCGCGTTGAAGCGCGTGGGCCGCAACGGCGTCGAGCATGGCGACTTCCATATCCCGCTTGAGGACACGGCAGCTCATAAGCCAGAGATCCATGTGTAGCTGACCTTCGCGCTCCTGCCCGGCTACGACGGAGATGAGGCCGTTGTCGCCGAAGCGGTCAATGAGGCGGCCATAGAGGCCGACGCTTGACGGATCGGAGACCATGGCTTCCATCTCCGCCAGCGAGTAACGGCGGGTGGTGAGGTTGAACTGGTTTGTCTTGTTAGTGAGCTGCGCGATGCGCTCAAGATAGACGGGCTTGAAGACATCAATCTCGCCGACCATCTCAAGCGAGTCGAGGTACTCGCCGTAGTTGGCGAACTTTTTCTCGAAGGCGGCGCGGGTGGCGTTCTCCGCGTACAGCGCAGCGCGCTCCAAGTCTTCCTTGGAGAGGGAGATGGCTTCGAAGTAGCGTCCCTGTTCCAGAATATCCGCGTACTTTGTAACGTCGCTGCCGACCTCGGGAACTGCGACTTCCGGCATTTGCGCCTTTACCAGCGCGCGCTCGGCGGGATTGTCATCCACAAAGACGAAGCTGTCCGTGCCGAGGTTGAGTT
Organism: Occallatibacter sp.; assembly: GCF_049510455.1. Taxonomy (GTDB): domain Bacteria; phylum Acidobacteriota; class Terriglobia; order Terriglobales; family Acidobacteriaceae; genus Telmatobacter. The sequence continues at coordinate 15,515 of NZ_JBEKYX010000045.1, forward strand.
CCCTGGCGATGGCCTGGATGTTCTCGTGCTTCGGCTCCCAGTTGGCTTTGAAGGCTGAGAAATGCTCCAGCTTGAGCACGGAGCTGGGATGCTGGAAGCCGGACTTCGCGACGTCTTCATTGTTCTTGGAGCAGACGGCGAGCAGGATGCCGCGATTGCGCAGCGAGAGGCAGTGTTCCTGAAATGCGGTGTAAGCCTCCGCCACTGGCGTCTCGCGGCCAATCTTGATGCGGTCCACACCGTCATCGCCGATGACGCCGCCCCAGAGGGTGTTGTCGAGATCGAGGATTAGCAGCTTACGGCTGCGACCGTAGAGGGCGAGAACCAGCGATTTGAGCGAACGCGCGACTTCAAGATGCGCGGCGGGGGTGAGCAGCAACTTGTAGCCGAAATAGCGGTCCCAGTTGAACCAGTTGCGGCCTCCGACTGTTGCCGCGAGGCTGTGCACGTCTTGCAGGATGACCTTGGGGCGGTTGAAAATCTCCTGGGCGAAGGCAAGGTTCAACTGCATCAGGAAGCGGGTATGGCCGCCGCGCGAAACGGCATCGAGATTGCCGAAGAGAGCATAAGGCGGAGTCTCGAAGTTGTTCTGGATAATCTGGCAGCCGAGATTGGTCTCAAGCGCCTCCCAGATCTGGCGGAAGCGGCTGAGCTCGGCTTCAATGGATGCGGCAAGCTGCTCCTCGGAGCTGTCGAGGGGAGGAAAATTGCGCACATTCCGGCACGAGGTATGGACGTAGGCGATATCCGGCTTAAAGGCTATGAGGGCGTCAGGATCGAGGACGGCGTCTTCATAGAAACGGCCAAACTCGGATTGATAAAAGACGGGGCGGAATCCAGCGGAAAGAAGCAGAATCTCTAAGAAATTTACGAGTTCGTCGGTGGTGGATCCGCCCAGAACTGCGATGCGCAGATCCTTCAATCCGGAGGCTGCTGCCAATTCTTTGCGGATGCTTCTACGGCGCTGGATTACCTCATCTACTGAGCAGGCGTCGAGATCCATCATAGGGCTAGTATTACACGAGCCTTAGTGCGGGAAGTTTAGAAACAGATTGCGGCCATCGCGAAGATGGCAGCGCTGTAGCAGAGGACAGTTGCTCCGCTGACTTATAACAAAGATTGCCGAAACCTCTAAACTGAGATCGCCGGATACTCAAATCGAAATCAAAATGGCCCAGGTTCAATCATCCGCCAGAGGTGTGTTTCGCGTTCGCTCCTACGCCTTATTTTGAGCCGTATCGATACAAAAAAATCGGCATAGCAGAAGCGATCCCGCGCTCTGCTATGCCGATTTGTTTTGTGGTGTCTTGCCGATTGGTTTCAGTCGTTACTGGACAACGGGGCCGGGGCCGAATCCGTGCCCTGGCCGCGTAACAGCTTGCAGCGTGTAGCCCTGTGGCGCCTGGAAGAGCGCGGCAGTGGGCTCGCCGGCCTGGAATGCCGTTGCGGTGCGTGTGCTGGAGCCGAAACGCGGATCGGTCTCAGTGCTCGCCAGGATGACGCCTTCCGCGGAGCGCCAGACTTCATGCGTTGAGGTAATGGGAGCATCGTTGCCCTGCCGCTCCGCGGGAATCACATGCGTGGTGCGTGTTCCCGTTGCGGCAACACCGGCGATGGTCTTTGAGCCCAGATCTTCGCGTTGCATATCGGGCTGTTGACGGGGAGTCTGCTCCGCGCCTTCCGCCGGCCGCATACGTGCAGCCGACCGAGCTTCCGCGGCGGCGGCGGAGACAGGGTGATGGAAGACCATTGCTGTCCTGGTCTCCGAACTCCAGGAGGTGTCTGTCTGGGCTACCGGATCATGAACGTGATACGACACGACTTCATGCGGCGTGTTGTTCTCACGCGTGGCCATTGTGCGGTGAACCTCTTCATAGGTTCTGCCATTTGAGTCGCGCGCAATCTTTGTAGTGGATGTATGGGTAATTGTGGTGCCGTTGGTCAGCGGCTGCACTGACTGCTCAGACCAGGTGACCGTATACGGCCCTTTCGCCTTTCCTGCGAAATGATCGCCCCGGTCAAAACCGTGAAAGAACCCCGGACCGCCGCCGGGTCCCTGAGCGAACAGGGTGGGCCCGGAAAGAACGATGGTGAGGCCGGCAAGGATGGACACAAACTGTGGTCTGCGCATAAAACCTCCAAAAGTAAGAAACGGTGAGCGAGGGAATGAAGTGCTCTAACACGATGGACGATTAGTTTGGCCGCGAGTTGAGGGAAGTCGCTATGGAAAGACGAGATTTTAATCGATACACGAGCTATTTGCCGGTCTTATGCTGGAGGAGCAAGTTAGACGTTTTTTGCGGAAAGATCCCAACCTGGCGCATAAGTTTTTTGATTTAAATGGATTATGTTGAGCGCGGCGGGAGCAGCGGAACGCTATTGCGCGCGCCTGCGCGTTGTGGCGAGCCCACCGGGCCACCAGTTCCAGTCGCCTGCAATCCGAAGCAGCGCGGGGCCGATCACGATTCGCACCAGCGTGGCGTCAATCAACACGGCTATGGCGAGCGTGAAGCCAATCATCTTGACTACCAGGAAGTTGCCGAAGGTGAATGCGGCGAAGACCACGATCATGATGGCGGCGGCGCTGGTGATGAGGCCGGCGGTTCTGGCTAAACCCTCCGGGATGGCGTCCTCTTCGCTCATGCCGCTGCGCCGCGCTTCGAGAACGCGCGCCACGAGGAAGACTTCGTAATCCATGCTGAGCCCGAAGACGATGGCGAAAGTGACGATGGGAACGAGGGGGAAGATGCTGCCGGTTCCACCGGGAACTCCGAGGAGGCTGCTTCCGTGTCCGTACTGGAAGACCAGCACCAAGGCTCCAAAGGAGGCCGCGACGGTGAGCAGGTTCAGCAAGATGGCCTTTACGGCCACAAAGAGCGAGCGGAAGCCGCACAAGAGCGCGAAGAGCGTTCCCACGACCACCAGCGCTGTTACCGGCGCAAAGTGATCTCCGATGATCGTCTGATAGTCGGCGTTGAGTGCTGGGATTCCACCAACGCGCAGCGTGGCGCCGGGCACGCCTGTGAGGGCTGCCGCGCCGGTCTTGCGAATCTCGCGCACCCAGTCAACCTGATTGCGCAGGGAGACTGAAGTTGCGGGCATGACCTCCAGCAGCGCTGCGTGTCCGTCACTGCTCAGAAACGATCGATGGGTTTCGCGCGAGAGGCCGCTGAGGTTGTCGCGGTTGCTCTCCGCAATGGTGGTGATGGAGATGACGCGGGCGCAGCGAGGGTCGGCGGCGAGCCGTTTGGAGATGCGATCGATGGCATTCCAGCCCGCATCGGTCTGAGTGATGGAATCCGTAGGAAGCTCGACAATCACGCGCAGGGATTGAACGACGCCGGCCCGGTCCATCTGTTCGAGAGTATGGAGCGCCTGGACGGATTCCGCTGTTTTTGGAAGCCAGTCTCCCGCGGGAACGCTGGTATCGAGCCGCGCGGCCTGCCATGCGAGCAGAAGCAAGGGAGTTCCTGCGATGACCAGGGCGAGCCAGGGATGGGCAACCACGACGGTTCCCCACTTCCGCCAGCGCTTTCCTACGCGTTCCATGCGCTGCGCATCGAGCTTTGGGGTAAAGGGCAAACGGCCTGCGTCAATTCGCGGGCCGAGCAGCGCCATGACTGCCGGAACGAGCGTGTTCGTCAGCAGCACGCTCATTCCCGCGACGAGGACTCCGGCGATGCCGATGGAACGGATTTCGCTGATGGGAACGGTCAGCAGGGCCAGAAACCCGATGGCAACTGTCGAGGCTGAAATCATGAGTGTGCGGCCGGCCTGACGAGCCGCCAGCACTGAGGCTTCCGGGCCGGGACATCCGTCGCAGATGGCGTCCCGAAAGCGGCTGACCATGAGGAGCGCGTAATCGATTCCCAGGCCGAGCCCAAGCATGGTGGCCAGATTCTGAACCAGAATGGACAGATGCCAGCGCTGCGCCATAAATCCGGCAATGGCGAGAGTGGTTGCGATGGCAAGTTCGCCGATGGCCAATGGAATGAGGGCGGCGCACAGGCTGCCGAAGGCCAGCAGCAAGAGTATGAGGGTGGCGGGAATGACCAGGATTTCGCCGTGCCGCACATCGTCGGCGCTTGCTTTGCGAATGTCGAAGTTGAGTGGAAGCTCACCCGACAGCTCAAGTTTGACGGCTGGATAAAGGCCGCGCAGCCGATTTTCGAGAGAGCCGGCGAGTTGTTGCAGTTTGGGAATGAGCGATTCTACGGGAGCGTCTGTGGACGCGAGGCCGATGAGGACGAAGGTTCCACCGCCTTTACCCAGGAAAACCGGATCGCGCAGATCGAGGTGAGAGACGACTCCCGAGACACCGGGCTGGTCGCGCAATGCGGCCACGATGGTGGTTAATGCCTGCTCGCCCTCCGGGGAATCCGCGGGGGGAAGTCCCTGGATGACCAGGACGACGCGGTCAACGAATGGCGAACGAAAACGAGTGGCCAGATTCTGTTGGACAATTTCCGCTTCACTGCCTTCAACACGGGTCGCCGTCTCCAAATGGCGCTCGGCGTGAAAGGAGAATGGAAGAAGCGCGAGGACGGCGACAAGGACTACCCCGGCCACCCAGAAGCGGCGCACATGCATGAGCCATGATGCCATATAAACCTGCTACATTGGTCCCGTTGGATAAGCTCATCCAGCTTAGGAGGACCAATTCTCAAACTCCCCTTGCTTGCGCTGTTTGTCCTTATTTTATCCGGAGCCGTCAATGCTCAGCAGGACCCCCGCATTGGCTCCTGGACGCTTGTCTCGGCGCAGTCCGCGCTGGACCCCGCCAACAAACTCTCTGTGAAATCCGACCATGGGGAAGTGCATGTGGTCATGTCGGGCGAAAGCCACTTTGATTTCACCGCGAAGGGGAACGGGCATGAATCGCCCGCGCCGGGCAACCTGGGGTTCAATCAGATTGAGCTGCACAGGATTGATAAGAAGCAGGTTGAGGTCAAAGAGAAAAAAGATGGCGCGCTGGTGGCGACGGTTCGCAACAAGCTCTCGGCGGATGGGAACGAGCTGACGATTACCACCTCAAGCACGGCGGCGGGCAAGGGTCCGGCCAATCAAATTACCGTGTGGACGCGCAGCGGCGGCGCAAAGGTAGCCAATGACCTGCTGGCCGGCGAGTGGACGCAGGACGAGAGCAAGACACGCATGCGGCAGGGGTTGGCGCTCAAGATTGAGGCGGATGGCGGGGGTGAGGTTCGCTTTTCAGGGGATTTCAGCTACTCGGCCCGCTTTGACGGCAAGCAGTACGACCTGAAGAACTCTCGCAACGATACTGTCACGCTGCAGCTTGTGGACGCTCACACGGTGGATGCGATGTACCGGCGCGACAATCAGATCACGCAGAAGGACAGGTGGGTGGTCTCCGGCGATGGGAAGCAGATGACGCTTACCACCACCGGAACTCTTGAGACCGGCCAGCGCGTGACCGAGAAGCTGCTGTTTCAGAAGCAGTAGCTAGTTGATTAAACATCCTTCAAGGCAAGGGGCTCGGCGGGCGATGCCGCGTGGCCTGGCTCGCGTTCCGCAACCGAGATAATTCCCTTGCGGTTCATGAATTTCAGGATGCCGCTGACCACATCTTCGAGCGGCGGGTCCGGTATGCCCCATTTGGAAGCATCGCGAGCCGTCTGATACTCGGAGTTGTCATACCGCTTGAACTCCATCGCGGTGATGTTGTCCACGGAGCCCACCAGGAAGTCCAGCAGCGGGAAGAGCAGGTCTTCCTTGCGGCATCTGCGGATGAGTTCAGGAACGAAATCGTCCACGCTGAAGATGTCGAATTGACGGCCTGTGGACTTGGTGATGAGGCCGGTAATGTCGAGCATGTTGGCGTAGTCGTCGCGCACGATGTGGTAGGTCTTGTTGCCGGTATTCGCTGTGTTTGAGATGGCAACGATGTTGTTGGCCACAATATCGGCAGGCGTGAAGCTGACCTGGTTCAAGGCATCGACTCCGATGCCGTGATTGATCATGAAGGCAACCAGACGCACAGCGATGTCGAAGTTGTTGCCTCCGCCGTGGATGGAGGGGCTGACCAGCGCGGGCCGGAAGATGCGAACCGGAAGTCCCTTGCCGCGGGCGTCTGCAACCACCTGTTCGGCTACCCATTTGGACTGGCTGTATCCGAAATCGAGCAGCTCCATGTCCTGGTTCATGTCCGTCTCATAGAGGACGCTCTTGACAGCCCAGCCAAAGACGAAGGTTGTGGAGACGTAATTGAATTCCTTGGTGCGCCGTTCAAACGCCAGCCGCAGGATCTCATTCGTTCCCTGAACGTTTGCGTCGCGCATGCGGTCGTAGTTGAAGAGGTAGTTGACCGTGGCGCCGTTGTGGAAGACGGTATCCATCTCGCTGGCGAGGAAATCCCAGACATCCTGCGCCAGGCCGAGGTTTGGCTGGCCGAGATCGCCGCAGATGGGAGTGACGCGCGCCTCAAAGGACTGCATCAGGCTTGCCGGACAAGTTCCCATCGACTCCATTGCCGCGCGCAGTCTCGACATGCCCTGCACTTCATCCGAGGCTCGGACAAGCACGTAGATTCTGGCACGCGTCTGCTCAAGCAGGCTCTTGATAAGGAACGGTCCGATGAAGCCGGTTCCGCCGGTGAGCAGAACATGACTCATGGCCGGTATTACGGGGACGGGCGAAAGAGCCGGAGGCGTGAAAACGAGCTTTGTGTCGTTGCTCATCATCTGCTTTTCCGCTGCGCGCTGCTCGTCACGGAAGACTGCGAGGGACTGGCGCAACTGAACCAGCGCCTCTTCCGGAGCGCTCTCCAGGTGCTCGGCCAGTTGGAAGAGCTCGGCAACGCTGACGCGCTGAATGACGCCGATGTCCACCTGACGGGCGAGCATCTCCGCGCCCTTGTCCTTGAGGAGTTCCTTGAGCTCGTGCATGAAGACGACGAGATCGAGGGAGTCGAGGCCAGCTTCGACCAAGTTGTAGGATTCCTGACCGGTCAGGTTGTAACGGGCCTTCAGCACGCCGAAAGACGACTGGGTGGCGGAATCGGATGCGGATGCGCCGGCATCCTTCTCCCGCGAATAATCGGTGAGAACGGTGAACTGCCCATCCAGCCACATTTGCCGGGTTTTCTGGCGCATGATCTTGCCGGAGCTGGTTCTGGGGATGGCGCGGGGCGCGATGAAGGAGATCAACGCGACTTCCACGTTGAGATAATTGCGGACCGCCGCGGCAATCTTGCGCGCGTCGGGAAGCACTTTGGGGTTTTTCACTTCAGCCACAATGGCCAGCGCGGGCTCACTGTCTTCATGAATCTGGAAGGCGGCGACGCAGTTGCCACGGATGAGGCTGGAGGCGCGCTCGACAACGTTCTCGATGTCCTGCGGGTAATAGTTCTGCCCGCGGAGGATGATCATGTCCTTGATGCGACCGCAGACGAAGAGCTCGCCGTCATGCATGAATCCCATGTCGCCGGTGCGCAGGTAGCCGTCGTCGTAGGGGCTGTCGTCCACAAGGCGGGCGCGAAACTGCTTCAGCGTCAGCTCCGGATTGTTCCAGTAGCCCATGCACTTGCCGCTTCCGGAAAGCCAGATTTCGCCGACATGGCCGGGCGCGAGCGCATTGTGCTGTTCCGGATCGACAATCTTGACGTCAAGACTCTCGATCGGAGTTCCACAACTGACAATCTGTGTGGAGGCATCGATTTCCGAGACCTCAGTGGTCATGCGCGCCTTGCCCAGGGCAAGCGCACGCTTGTTGACGGATACGATGGTGCGGCCGCCGAGCGAGACTGCCAGAGTGTTCTCGGCAAGCCCGTAGGCGGCGTAGAAGCTCTCCGACTTGAGTCCGTAGGGCTGGAATGCTTCCAGGAACCGTGTAAACGTGTCCGGCTTGACGGGTTCCGCGGCGCACATCAACACCCGCAGCGAGCTCAGATCGCAGCCTTCCATGCTCTCCTTGGAGAGCCGTCCGGCGCGCAGGCAATAGTCATACGCGAAGTTGGGAGCTGCGGTTGCGGTGGCGCGATAGGTCTGGATCGCGTCGAACCACAGGATCGGGCGCTGAATGAAGTCCGTGGGAGAAAAGCCGTAGGTCGTGCCGCCTCTCAGCGCGGGATAGAGGTAGCAGCCGATCAGTCCCATATCGTGATACTGGGGAAGCCAGGAAACGACCACTGGCGAGGTGTGATCGATGACAAGCGGGCAGGTTTCGAGAATGTTCTGGTGCGTCACCATGACACCCTTGGGCTCCATCGTGGATCCCGAGGTGTACTGAAGAAACAGAATCTTCGACTTGGCGTGGCCGTTGCCGTTCAAGTGACCGTTCGAAGCGCCATTTGAGTAGCCGTTCGAGACGGCATGAGAGGCGCCGTTCGAAGCGCCGTTCATACTGCCATGCGACGCGCCGTTGAGGCCGTTGTGCGAAGCGCCATTCGAAGCGCCATTCAACGAGCCGTTCAAATGCACGTCTGGAACTGTGTCCACGAAGTCTTCCGTGACGATCCACGGCAGGCTGGAAATGTAGTCAACGTCAACGCCTGAGGCCGCGACTCCGCTCCGGGCGAGATTGGTCTTCAGGGATGCGTGGTAGTCCCTGCTGGTCAAAATCGCCGCTGCCTGGCAGTCCTTGGCGATGTGTACCATTTTGTACAAGGCGCTCTGAAAGCCGCGGGAACTGGGTGGATAGACGGGGACGGGAATGAGGCCGGCCCGCACGCAGCCAAAAAACGCGCAGATCATTTCGAGGCCCGCCGGATAGGCGAGCAGGACCCGGTCTTCAGGCGCAAAACGATGCTGCTTCTTCAGATGTCCGGCAATAGCCTTCGTCCGCTGGAGAAACTGGGCGTAGGTATAGCCTTCGATTTGAGTGCCATTCAGGTCGATATATGAGTAAAGGAGTTTATGTGGGTGCTCATCCCCCAACCTGTCCAGTTGGTCCAAGATCGACGCCATATTTGTTCAGCAATACCCCCGCGGTTGAATGGAAAAACTAAATGTCTCGTTGCCCCGAATCTCGTTGTTCCGGTGGTTCCGGGGACAGGAAATGCGGACAGGGCTCGGAGTGAGGAAATGGAGCGCAGGGCGAGGCGCAAAGATAGCGCGCCCAGGAGTCGCTCGATCCAGTGTCCTTATGGTAGCAGAGCCGTGAAGCAATGCGACTTATGTTAGCAGAGCAATGGAAATAAATGGCAGCCTAATTTCGGAAGCGAAGCATCTAATAGACCCCACTTTGCGCCATTGACAGGGTTTACTTGATTCACGGCGAATCTTCACGCTAGTATCAGCAGTAGACGCTGATGGCGGTGGGCATCATACCTGCCGCAGGACCAGCCCGCCGATGCTACGGGCCCCGCATTCCGCGGATTCAGATGCGCCGGATCGACTCAACAGGATTGGCGGAGGCGCCGGTAATGTCTGAAACCGAAGCAGTAATTACTCTCAAGCCGGAAATTGACGATCTTGTACCGTCCGAGCTGTTGATTCGGCAGGCTGCGGCCTCGTCGAAACTGGCCGGGGGCGAGCCGGAAGGTGGAGCTTCTTTTACTCCCAGTTCCTTCCCCAAAGTCCTGCGTAGCCGTCTCGACAGTTTTTTTGCCGACCAGAACCTCTCGCCCAAAGCCAACCACGCGATGTGGGTCAAGATTGGCGCGGGTCTGGCGGTGCTGGTGGGCAGTTGGGTTGCTCTTTACGCGCTCAGGCCCGGTGCGTGGCTGTTTGTCGCCCTCTACGTTCTGGGTGGATTGGCGCAGACTTTTCTTTTGTTGAACATTGCGCACGACAGCAACCACAACGCAATCTCGTCCGCGCCGTCGGTCAACAAGACGCTGAATTATGTCTTCGATCTCTGCGGAATCAGCTCGTATATGTGGCGCATTCTGCATCATCGCGGCCACCACTCGTGCGTAAATGTACACGGCGAAGACGATGCGCTGACCGGACGCGGCATTCTGCGGTTTACGCCGCATGAACCGCGCAAGCCGTTGCAGCGATTCCAGCACATCTATGCGCTGTTTCTGTACGCGATATTCTCGCTCGATTATGTTTTTGTGCGGGACTTTGAGTGCTTCTTCTTTCCGACTCACGACTATCTGAGGCGCACGAAACATCCTGCGCGGGAATACGTAATCCTCTTTGTCAGTAAGGCCTTCTACGTCACGTATATGCTCATTTTGCCGGTGCTGGTGCTGGGCAAATCGCCGCTGCTGGTGGCCGGTGCGTTTGTGCTTGTCCATTTGATCATTGGCTTGAGCGTGGCGCTGGTTTTTCAAACGACGCATACCATCGACAGCACATACTTCCCCGCGGGCCGCGGGGAGTTTGAGAACGGCGTTTACCACATCTTCGCCACGACGGCTGATTACGCGACGGAGAGTCCGCTCGTAAGCTGGCTCACCGGCGGGCTCAATCATCACATCGTGCATCATTTGTGCCCTTTTGTATGCCATACGCACTATGCGCCGCTGACCCGGATTGTGAAGCAGACGGCGGAAGAGTTTGGCATTCCCTACCGGCAGCATCCCACGATGACCCGCGCAATCCGGCATCATCTGATACTTTTGAAGCAACTGGGAAACCAAGACTCATTTGAATAGTTGACTGTTTTCCTGGGACTACCCGACCGCTTCCGGCAGACGAAATGGGACTCTTGACGGTTCGATGCAAGCGTCCTGACACGTACCCGGACAGCGAGGAGTAACGTTGCCGTCGATACCCGCAGTTTCCCGATTTCGCTCCTTTGCCGATTCGCCTGCCATGGCCCGCAATCCCGTGGAGGTTCTGTCGAAGTACACCGCACTGCTCGGCGACACATTCCGCTTTTATCTGGGTGGTTTGAAAGAAGTCATCATCACCACCAACCCAACCGTTATTCAGCACGTGCTGAAGACGAATGCGGAGAACTACCAGAAATCTGAAATTCAAGTGAAGCGGATGGGCCACTTCCTGGGCAAAGGTCTGCTGACAACGCATGGAGAACCCTGGCGCACGCAGCGGCGGCTGATCCAGACGGGCTTTGCTCCCAAGCAACTGGAGGCCCTGTCTGTCATCATGCAGGACTCGCTCACTGAGTCGATCGAGGATTTTGACAGGGAGATCCAAGACGGTCCTGTCGATATCTATCCCCACCTGATGAAGATGACCTTCGCTATGGTTGCGCGTTCGCTCTTTGGCGCCAAGCTGAAGGACAAAGACATTCACCTGGTCAGCGACACGATCTGCACGGTGCAGGAATTTATTGTTCGGCAGACACTCCAGCCTTATCTGAATCCGTGGTTCGCCGCATCCGGTGAACTGCGCCGGCACGAAGAGATGCGAGCCAGCGCGGACAGCGTCTTGATGGCCTACATCAAGCAGCGACGCGGCCAGGAGCCGGGCCACGATCTGCTGCAGACACTGATGGATGCTCGTTATTCCGATGGCGAAGGCATGAGCGATGAGCTGGTGCTGAGCGAGAGCATGCAGTTGTTGGTGGCCGGGCATGAAACGTCATCGAATGGCCTGTCGTGGCTTCTGTATCTGTTAAGCTCGCGTCCCGATTGTCTCGAACGAGTTCGCCAGGAATTTGATTCGATATGTGGCAACGAGCCTCTGAGCCAGGCGCACGTATCCCGGTTTGAATTCACCACGCAGGTCATCCAGGAGAGCCTGCGCCTGTACCCGCCGTTCTGGATGGTGGACCGCGAGGCGGTTGAAGATGACCGCGTGGGTGAGATTGGTATACCCAAAGGCTCGACGGTCATTGTCTATGTCTATGGAGCGCATCATGCTCCGCGGCATTGGGAGAGTCCGGAGAGTTTCAACCCGCAGCGTTTTACCAAAGCGAACGACAAGCTGCGCGCGCCCTTTACGTACCTGCCTTTTGGGGGCGGACCGCGGGTCTGCATCGGTAATCAATATGCGATGCTGCAGATCCTGATGATTCTGAGCGCTGTGCTCCGTAAATATGATTTCGAGCTGGTTCCGGGGCAGACGATCGAAGAGCGCGCAATGGTGATCCTGCGGCCGAAGCACGGAATCCGCATGAGCTTTACCAAGGCTGCCGCGCGTGAAGTGCTCCCGCAAAGAAAACTGCATTCGGCGGAGCACGCAACCGGCTGCCCGGTGGCACACGGCTAAGGCAGCGCTTCTTCCGCTTCGCATCGTTCGCGAAAATTCTCTTAAAAATTCAGCGCGGTCACGCATAACAGATATTCCCCTTGCACTTCTACATGAAGTCTCGTACACTTTTGTCGAAGCGGAAGGGGAACAACTTGACCGGAAGAATCGAGCTGCCACAGGGCACGCTGGACCTGCTGATTTTGCGCACGCTGTTGCCGGGAGCGCAGCATGGGTGGGCTGTCTCCGAGCGCGTACAGCAGGTTTCGAGCGAAGTGCTGAGCATTCAGCAGGGGTCGCTGTACCCGGCGCTGCATCGGCTGGAGCGGCGCGGATGGATCAAGGCGAAGTGGGGGACTTCCGAGAACAATCGCAAGGCAAAGTTTTATGAACTTACGCGTAGCGGCAAGCGGCAACTAGAGCTGGAGACGGAAACGTGGCGGAAGCTGACGCTGGCAGTCGAGCAGGTTCTGGAAGGAGCGTGAGTCTGCGATGCTGAACGATTTGCGTTATCGCGTGCGAGCGCTCTTTCTGCGCAGGGCTGTGGAAGATGAGCTTGAAGAGGAGCTTCGCTTTCACTTTGACGCGGAAGCGGAGAAGCACATGCGCGCGGGCATGACGCTGGAAGAAGCGAAGCGCCGCGCGCGGATGGCATTTGGCGGGCATGAACAGATAAAGGAAGATTGCCGCGAGGCACGGGGGACGAGCGTGATTGAGACGACGATGGAAGATGTGAAATATGCGTTGCGGCAGCTTGTTGCGAATCCTACTTTTTCGCTGGTGATGGTTCTGACGCTGGCGCTTAGCATTGGGGCGAACAGCGCGATCTTCAGCGTGATCAACGGCGTGCTGCTCAAGAAGCTTCCATATCCGAACGCGGAGCGGATTACGCGTATTTTTCTTTCCAGCGCGGACTTTCCCAAGTTTCCGCTGAACCCTTTTGATTTTCTTGATTTTCGCGCACGCAACCGTTCGTTTGAATCCATGGCAGCTTTTACGCGTGGCGATGTGCAGCTTTCCAGTGGTAGCGAGCCTGTTCATCTCGATGGGTTCTATGTCACGTCGGGATATTTTCGTGTGCTGGGGTTGCAGCCGCAACTCGGGCGAGAGTTTGATTTCAATGCGGAGATTCCAGGCAATGGATTGCAGGTAATTCTGAGCAACCGCCTGTGGCGAACGCAGTTCGGCGCGGATCCGAATATCGTTGGCCGCAAGATTACGCTCAATACGCAGCCGTACATCGTGGTTGGCGTCATGCCTGCTGGCACGGAACATCCGGGGAACAACTATCATGCCGTGGCGTATGGGGACAGCGTGGATGTGTGGCGGCCGTTCCCGTTTGAGGGCAGCTCCAACAATCGCGGCTCGCATTATATGGAAGGCATTGGCAGGCTGAAGGCTGGTGTGAGCGTGGAGCAGGCGCGTGCCGAGATGAATGCCATGATGGCGCAGCTTGCACGCGAGCATCCGGGCAACGATAGCGGCTGGACGATGCTGGTTGTTCCGCTGTACTCGGAGATTGTGGGCGCGCGGCAGCGGATGTTGTTTGTGCTGCTTGGCGCGGTGGGCATGGTGCTGTTGATTGCATGCGCCAACACCGCGAATCTGCTGCTGGCGCGGGCTTCAGCACGTCAGCGCGAGATTGCTGTGCGGCTTGCAATGGGCGCGCCGCGGTTGCGTGTGGTGCGGCAGCTTCTTACGGAAAGCCTCATCCTTTCGCTGACAGGCGGAGTGCTTGGACTGCTGCTTGCGTTTGGCGGAGTGCGCGCGCTGGTTACATTGCTTCCCACGGATTTTCCGCGGGCGCATGACATTCATGTGAGCTGGCCGGTGCTTGTGTTTACGCTGCTCATCAGCCTTTTGACCGGAATTTTGTTTGGCCTTGCTCCGGCTATGCAGGCCTCGCACACGGACCCGAAGCAGGGATTGCAAGGCAGCAGAACTACGACCGCCAGCCGGCATCAAAATCGGCTGCGGAGCACGCTGGTGATTGCCGAGGTAAGCATGGCCTGTGTGCTGCTGGTGGGCGCGGGGCTGATGTTGCGCACATTTCTTAACCTTGTGCATCTTGATCCCGGTTTTCATGAAGAGAATGTGCTGACGGCGAGTCTTTCTCTGCCGCATGTGCAATACCGAACCGATGATCAGACAGCGCAGTTCTATGACAACCTCACGAACAGTTTGAATGCGCTGCCCGGAGTAGAAAGTGCCGGAGCCGGGAGCGATTTGCCATGGACAGGGTACGACGAAAATACGGGATTCGGTATTGAAGGTAAGAAAGCCATCCCGCCCGACTACTTTCATGCGCGCTATCACATGGCTACGCCGGGCTATTTTAGCGCGATGGAGATTCCGCTACTGGAAGGACGCTTTTTTACCGAAGCCGACAGAAAGGGAGCTCGTAACGTAATCATCGTCAATCGTGCGCTGGCGCAACGCTATTGGCCTGGTGAAAACGTCATTGGAAAGCGCATCACAGGTGAAGATGAGCCAAAGAAAGATTCAGACTGGATGACGATTGTGGGCGTTGTTGGCGATGTGAAGGACCAGCCGAACAGCACGGGAGCGGAACCCGCCTTGTGGTGGTCGGAGTTTCAGGTAGCGCAGCCGGATATGTCGGTTGTGATTCGTACGCGCTCCGATGCAAGGCAGGCTGCGGATGGCCTTCGCGCGGCGGTACATAAGCTGGACCCGGCACTGGCCGTGGCCGATGTGAAGCTGATGAACCAGGTTGCGGATGCGTCCATCTCCGCGCCGCGATTCACTTTTGTGATGGTAAGTCTGTTTGCGGGGCTGGCGATTGTGCTGGCTGGAATTGGGACGTATGGCGTGATTGCCTACACCGTGGCGCAGCGCACGCAAGAGTTCGGCTTGCGCGTGGCACTGGGCGCACAGCACGGAGATTTGCTGCGCATGGTGCTGATGCAGAGCGCGCGACTGGTGGTGCCGGGAATGATTGTGGGGCTGGCGCTGGCTTTAAGCATGGGGCGCGTGATGCAGGCGCTGCTCTATGGAGTGAGCGCCGCGGACCCGCTCATTCTTGCGAGCGTGGCCTTTGTAGTGCTGGTGGTGGCGTTGATAGCGTCTTACGTTCCGGCGCGGCGCGCGGCGAATGCAGATCCTATGATTGCTTTGCGGTCGGAATAAACGGCGCTATCCAGAATTGATTTGGATTTACTCGCTGCTTTTTACTTCAAAAGGAACGGTAAGCTTGGCATGAACGATGATGTCGAGATGATTGCCGCCGTTCGCCAAATTGCCCGTCAGGTGGAGACAAGCGTGGAGACTGTGCAGCGTGAACTTGCCGTTTCCCAGAGTTAGGGGCACTGACATACGCGCATTATCTCTTACGAAAGTAACCTTGCAATCTGCACGATAGTGCTATATTATTGGCACCGTCGATGTTTCATTTCACGACAGTCGGCAGGCCTTCCGCCTTCCTCCAAGCTTGCAATAAATTCGTAGATCGATCACGGGACAGGTGTGAGCCAACGATGACGCAGCTCGCTCGAAATGCCCCTTAAGTTGCTCATCTACCGGGCGTAATTTTATTTGCGCCTGTCTCAATTCAGTGTTGTTTTAGCAAACGATCAGTCCTAGTGTGCGTTTTCTGTTGAATGGACTCCCTCTCCCAATTTCGTTTGTTCCTCGGTGCACCTGCAGCGCCGCGTAGCGACCGAAAGTTTGCGCCCTCCCGTGCTCTACGGCTATTCACTCGTTCTCGCCGCCCTTCTCCGTTCACTCCCCTTCTTGCGCTGACCGATCCTGTTCGACGCTCCATCCACATTTTTATGCAACCGCGATGAGGGATGCTTCGAATGGCGTCCTCTGCCAATTTGCGCTATACGATCAACCCATTTGCAGCAATTCGATATCGAGGGTTCGAGGTTACGATGCAACCAGATCATTCCGCTTTTACGAGTGCAGGACGCTTCCGCGGCTGGTTGCCGCTCTTTACTCTGCCGGCGCGCGGGCAGATGCAGACCGTCTCGATCATCAACACCTTTGCGGGGAACGGGAATCCTGGTTTTTCCGGCGATGACGGACAGGCCATCGATGCGTCGCTCAGTTTTCCACGCGCGCCCGGTTTTGACAGCGCAGGCAATTTATATATCTCCGATTACAACAATAACCGCGTGCGAAAGATAGCGCCGAACGGGATCATCACAACCGTCGCCGGCAACGGTACACGAGCCTCGGCTGGCGATGGAGGACTGGCGACCAGCGCCGAGTTGAATCAGCCATCCGGAACCGCCGTCGATAGCGCCGGAAACATCTACATTGCCGAAACCGGCGCACAGCAAATTCGCAGGGTTGATGCGGTGACGGGCATTATCACGACCGTTGCTGGAACGGACGTTGCCGGCTACTCGGGCGATAACGGGATGGCAACTGCCGCCATGCTGAGCAACCCACAGAACCCGAATTTCGACAGCGCCGGCAATCTCTACTTCGCCGATTATGGCAATAACCGAATCCGCAAGATCACAATTTCGACCGGCATCATTACTACTGTTGCGGGCAACGGAACGGCGGCCACAGCAGGGAATAGCGGATCGGCAACCGCTGCATCCTTGAATGGTCCCGTAAGCGTGGTGTTCGATGTGGCGGGCAATATGTACATCTCCGAGCGGAATGGAAATGTGATTCGCAGGGTTGCTGCCGCTGGCGGTATTATCTCCACCTTTGCCGGAAACGGAACAGCCGGTTTTTCCGGGGACGGCGGCCCGGCAACCAGTGCGGAGTTCAACCAGACTTACGGGATCGCATTCGATGCGGCCGGAGATGTCTTTATCTCCGATGTGCTTAACCAACGCATTCGCATGGTGAATATCACGACCGGCATCGTCACGACGGTCGCCGGCAATGGCGCCGTGGGATTTTTCGGAGACGGCGGAGCGGCGACAAGCGCGGAGTTCGACCAGCCTATCGAGCTGACCACAAGCAGCGCAGGTCAGCTCTTTGTGGCGGATGCGCTGAATAACCGCATCCGTGAATTCACGCTCTCGAATTTGAATTTCCCAACGACAAACGTTGGTTCAAGCAGTCCTACACGAACCATCCAGCTTGAAACCTCCGTCGCGGAGACGATCAACAGCATTACGGTTCCAAAGTCAGAGGGCGGCAGCCAGGAATACAGCCTCGGTCCGATTACCGGCTGCACGGTTGGCGCAAGCAACCCAGTCGATACGGTCTGCAATATCCCCATCACGTTCTCGCCGGCGTATCCTGGCTCGCGCTGGGTGCCGCTTGAAGTGGTGACCAGCACCGGCAATATCAACTTCGGGCTGACCGGCATTGGCACGGGGCCGCTCGCAGTGCTGAGACCCGGCGTGATTTCGACTGCCGCTGGAACTGGAACTCAAGGCTATGCGGGGGATGGCGGTCAGGCGACCGGTGCCGAATTCAACGGATTGGAATCTGTGACTCCCGATTTTGGGGGCAACTTGTATATCGCAGATAGCGCCAACCAGCGTATCCGCGAAGTGGCCGTCGCGACGGGGGTTATCACTACGGTAGCGGGCAACGGAACCGCCGGCTACTCGGGCGATGGAAGTGCGGCAACAAGTGCCTCCATCAATGTCCCCGAGGATACTGCACTCGATAGCGCGCAGAATCTCTACATCGCCGATAAAGCCAACAATCGGGTTCGCATGGTCTCCGGGGCCACCGGAATCATCACGACGGTTGCCGGTAACGGAGCCGCAGCCTACTCCGGCGATAACGGTCTGGCGACCGGCGCCAGCTTAAATCAGCCCGCAGGCACGGCGGTTGACGCCGCGGGCAACTTGTATATCGCAGATAGCTCCAATCAGCGTATCCGCGAAGTGGCCGCCGGGACGGGCATCATCACTACGATAGCCGGCAACGGAACCGCCGGAGATTCAGGCGATGGCGGTCCGGCAATCAGCGCTGAGCTGCAAAATCCCACCGGGATGGTTTTTGACAGCGCTGGCAATCTCTATTTTGCGGATGAAGGCAACCAGCGCGTACGGGAACTAAGCACGACTGGAGTCATCACAACCTATGCCGGCGACGGAACCGCCGGTTATTCAGGCGATGGCGGTCCAGCCATCGACGCCGAGTTGAATGGTCCTACCCGTCTCGCCATCGACAGTGCGAATAACCTCTACATCGCGGATTCCCATAACAACCGCGTTCGGAAAGTGGATGCGCAGACCGGGTTGATTGCAACAGTGGTGGGGAATGGAACGCAGGGTTCCACTGGCGATGGCGGAACAGCGATCAATGCGGAACTGAGTGGCCCGGTTGGCATTGGTTTCGATGGCGCCGGCAATCTCTTCACCGCGGAAAACACGGGAAATCGTGTTCGAAAGATCGATGAGAGTCAGTCGATATTGAATTATGCAACGATTACGGCGGTGGGAACGTCCGATTCGGCGGACAACCCGCAGACCGCCGTCCTCTCGAATATCGGCAATGCGAGCCTGACGATTCCACCGCCGCCGAGCGGCAATAACCCCAACGTATCTGCAGGCTTCATTCTCGATTCGGCTTCGACGTGTCCGCAGCTTGGCGTATCGAGCAGCTCACAAACGCTTGCTTCGGGCGCCGATTGCACGATCGCCATCGATTTCGCACCCATCAGTGCTGGAGCGATAACCGGAACGGCGGTGCCAACGGATACCTCCTTGAATGCTGCCGCAGCTATGCAGACGATCCATCTGAACGGAACCGGAGCTGCGATAAGCACAAGCACAACCGTTGCGGGATCGCCGAATCCCTCGGTTTATCTGCAATCCGTCGTCTTCACGGCGACGGTTGCTTCTGCAACAGGAACGACTGTGCCAACCGGCACCATACAGTTCACGGTCGATGGAGCTTTGGCAGGCGGCCCTGTAACGTTGACCAATGGGACGGCGGCTTATGCGACCAGCGCACTCGCGGTGGGCAGCCATAGCTTGGCGGCAACTTACACGCCAGCAACAGGTGATGGCTTTGCCGGGAGTGATGGATCAACAAGCCAGACGGTAATCAAGGCGACGCTCGGTCAGAACGGCCTGGCGAATATTACGCTGGCTTCTTCACCGAACCCGTCGAACTACCAGCAGGCAGTGACCTTCACCGCTACTGTGCCGAGCGGAGTGACAGGCACGGTACAGTTCGTCGAGGGAACCACGGTGCTGGGAACCGCCGCGATCAGCGGCACGACAGCCATCCTCTCCATCAACACGCTGGCAGTCGGCACCGATCCGGTGACGGCAGTCTACAGCGGGGACGCGAACTTCAACCCGGCAACATCGGCTGTAGACAATCAGGTTGTGATCAACAACCTGGACTTCACGCTGACGCTCACCTCAGCCGGAACTCAAACGGTGATTCCCGGCAGTGCGGCCTCCTACGCAGTACAGGTTGCGCCTGCTAACTCGATCTATCCGGGAACAGTGACGTTCTCCGCGACAGGGCTGCCAACGGGCGCAACCATCGCTTTTTCGCCGAATACAGTTGCTGCAAACGGAGGTACTGTGCCAATCGGCGTAAGCGTACAGACCGCGTCACAGAACCAGGCGATAAACCATCGGCGTGAAGAAGCCGCTCCGTTGGCGCTGGCGCTGCTCGTGTTTCCGCTTGCGTTCTTCCGGAGGATTCGCCGGTGCGGGATTCGCGCCCTTCTGCTTCTGTTTGTCCTGCTGGGAGGATTGGCGGCGACGGCAGGTCTGAGTGGATGCGGAGGTTACAACGGCAACGGCTTCTTCGGCCAGAGTCCACAAAACTACACCATCACGATCACCGCGACCAGCGGATCGATCCAACATTCGGTCAGCGTCATGTTGAACGTGCAGTAAACACAGAGGATATAAGAATGAATCTACACCCTCGATGGATTTTCGGGTTCGCTGCGGTGCTGGCGCTGACCGGGTGCTTGAGAGCGCAACAATCCGCTACGACGGATGCGCCGGGTAACCGTGAAGCTGACCTCGCCATTACATACACTGAGCAGTACAGCAATCTTGTCTCCACGCCGACGTTCTGGCATGAAGGCGGCGGAGTTGAGTTATCAGCGCCGATCTATCACGGCTTGGGCATGGCTGAGAGTGTTACCGGAACCGCAACCTCAAACGCCGCAAACAGTGGTGTCGGTCTGACCCTGCTCACCGTCAATCTTGGTCCACGGTACACCTTCCGCCCTCATCTGGGACATCAGCGGAATCGTAGTGTGGCGATCTTCGGGCAAGCACTGGGTGGACTCGCATTGGGATTCAATAGCTATTTCCCGTCGCCATCGGGCGTTCAAACGAATTACGCTTCCTTCGACCTTCAACTGGGCGGCGGAGTGGATCTCGTATTGTCGCGCCGCTTCGGACTGCGTCTCTTCCAGGGAGATTGGGTCCGTACGGATTTTCCCAATGGCACGACAAATGTGCAGAACAGCCTGCGCCTATCCGCCGGAGTCGTCCTTCGGATTCCGCAACGCCACTGAGCGGATACGCCGCTCCCCTGCGTTCGACCTTTCATTTGGCTAAGCTCCGAACATCGAGCGTCCGGCAAATCCTCTTGCCTTCGAGACGGCACTCCACGATAAGGAGAGCCGCAAATGCGGTAGCTCCGGCCCTCGTAGCTCCGGCCCTCTTGGAGTGCTTGCAGGTTTTAAGTGGCGACGAAAAAGGGTAAGAATGATCCGAGCGTAAAACGACCTGCACACTCAGTACGCACGCCATTTTCGGTTTGGCTTCAAGCATATGATTCTAAAATACATGTAGTTGGTGGAGGCGGCGGGAGTCGAACCCGAAAATTCGACGTTTTTCCTGTAACTTGCAGATTCTAAAGGTCTCTAAAATAGCTAAAATGGCTCAAAAGGCATATCGGCGGTACAAATTTGCCACAGGGATTTTCACTCTGCCGGTGGTTCCGTAGTTTCTGATGGCGGCTTCTCGGCATCTTCAGGAGCCTCACTCTTCGGCTTCTCTTTATTGTACGACTCGACGGTAACCTCCAACTGCGGGACACCCTTCAGGTCCATGGGTAGCTCTCCACCGAAAAGATAGGAAACGGTGACGGGGAATTGGAAGTCGCGCGGAAACTTCTCCTTGAAGTCGCCTGGCGCGAACTCTAGCCAAACATTTGCCGCGAACTCGAAATACTGATTGAGCCGCGTCGTCATTTCGACATCTTCTTGCGGCGTGTGCCCGCTGATCGTCGGTAGGAAGTGATGAAGGAAACGATGGTCCGTACTCCACTTACTGCCGATAATGGCAGGCTGCTGGTGCCCCATGTTGCGGTAGTCCTTGATCTCCTGACGTATCGGCAACGCCTCCAATTCATTCGGCCGCTTTTCATAACTCCAAAAGTACCGCTCTTCCGGGTATTCCTTTTTGCCCCGGGTGATCGCCGTTCGCAGCGCCTGCCGAAAACGTGATTTGCGAAATGCCGGAAGAGAGCAACCTATCTGGGAAGTGCCTCGGACGCGAGCCGCATCTAATTCCCGGCCAGATGATTGGTTTTCTTGAGAGCATCCCGTATCTGAACGGGGTCGATATTCTCTGCACAAAGGCCCGATAACACCTCAAGGAAAGCGGGAAAGAAGGCAATTGAAATCTGCGGAATCATTCAGTGCATGTTCATACTCGTCAATACTTCCTATGAATGCGGGACTATTGGTCGCTAACTCGACTCCGCGCTCTCTCAGTTGAGTACAGATAGTTCGAGTCATGCTGTGTTCAAAGCCATTCTTGTCGCGCGTAAGATCAGCGACCAATGTTCTCGGGTGTCCTGGAGTCTTGTCCTGCATGCCGTGATTTCCGTCCGCTGGTGACGCAAAAGCGAGAATAGTATCCACGCAACAGTGGGCTGAAATCGGGAATCGCCGCAAAAATACGCAATAAACCACTTA
>NZ_JBEKYX010000046.1:0-49026 GCF_049510455.1 Occallatibacter sp.
GGCTAAAAAACATTTTGCTAAGCAAGTTAAGATGTTTCCAGGCACTCCGTTTGACCTTGCCGTAAACCCAGTCGAAGCGCCATTCATGGAAGAGTTGGATGCTTTGCTAACCTCCCAATCTGTTGGATGGGTTCGGCTACCGCCAAAGCCAGACAACACATTGATGGCTATTCTGATTGACGGCAAGGCCTCAATAATTCTGTCCTCTGGAATTGTGCTGGAGGTTGACCAAGACCAAGTCGATTCTCTGAAACCAGCACTCACGGCACTAGGGGAGGCGCTCCATGAGGAATTAGCCCTAAAGAACGTCACGCTACATCTGGTTCCGCCGGGGTCATGGGGGAAAAGAATCCATATCATTATCGGCAAGAGGCAATAGTACAGGCGGCTCCGAAGAGTTTCTGCGCTGTCACGGCAATATGGGTATACCTTACGTGAGGGAATATTTACCTTTAAGTAGTAAACAGCCGATTCAAATGCGTCAGAGATGATATCCACGATTTCATGCCTGCTATCACATGCAATCCGTAACCTGTCACCTGCCCATATACAATCGTGGATGTGCCGGACCAGACTGATTCGCCCATGATTGTTGCCGAAAAGCTGACCAAGACCTACCGGTCAGGCCGGCTTGAAGTTCCCGCCGTTCGTGGCGTCTCATTTTCCATCAAGCGCGGCGAGTTTGTAGCCATCGTCGGCCCCTCCGGCTCCGGCAAATCCACTCTCTTCTATCTGCTCGGCGGCCTTACCCAGGCCACCACCGGAAAGATCGTCATCGACGGCGTGGATTTTGCCACACTGGATGACGCCGAACGCACCCGCCTCCGCAAGCACCGCATCTCCTTCATCTTTCAAAAATTCAATCTGCTGCCCACGCTCTCAGCCATGGGCAATATTGAAATCGCTTACTCGGTAAGCTTTCCATCAAGGGCCGCCTCCAGCACCGTCCGTCCGAGCTGAGCGGCGGCGAGCAGCAGCGCGTCGCCATCGCCCGCGCGCTCATCACGCGTCCAGCCATCGTGCTGGCAGACGAGCCCACCGGCAACCTGGACACCAAAAATTCCGAGGCCGTGCTCAAAATGCTTGAGCGCTCCAACCGCGAGCTCGGCCAGACCGTCCTGATGATCACGCACAACCCCGAGGCTGCGCAGGTAGCAGACCGCATCCTGCACATGCGCGACGGCGAAATTACCAAGATAGAGAACGGCAGCAGCGCTGGCAAAAGCACCGCCGGAATTGCCCCCGCCGGAGCCTGATCGCCGCCGCTGTCTTGAAACGTACGAACTTTAGGCGGGGTCTGCTGAACCCTTAATGGTGGAAGAGTTTTGTAACAGGGCACAACTTGAGTCGTGCCGAAAAGAGCATCAAAAACAGCGGGGCTTTAGCCCCTGAGGGGATGCCGGATCTTTGCACTCGGCAAGTTTGACCCAGGCAGGCCCGATTTGTATACTTGATCTTGCAACAAGCGGGAGTAGCTCAGTGGTAGAGCATCGCCTTGCCAAGGCGAGGGTCGCGAGTTCAAATCTCGTCTCCCGCTCCAATCCGCCCTCCGGCCGCCAGGTCGGAATGGCTACGGTGGATTGGAAGCAGCACCTTATCAGATTGGCAGCCTTGCCAGGGCGCGGTACCCAAGTGGTAAGGGAGAGGTCTGCAAAACCTTTATGCGTCGGTTCGATCCCGACCCGCGCCTCCAAATCTTTCTCATAAATTTCAAGTCTCATCACGCCGGTACAACAAACCCGGAGTTGCCGCCTTGCATCTTTAACTACTGCGGATTTTTATGCGTTTCATACATTCATGTGCGATGTTCGCACTTCGAATGGCCGAAGCCGCAAATGCGAATTTAGCCGTTAAGGGTTGGTGGGAATGAAAGCAGTCCATGGTCGCAGGCGCGTCGTGATTGGAGACGTGAATCCCCAAATCGACGCCGGTGAGTACCCTGTGCGGCGGATTCTGGGCGATGAAGTCAACGTGACGGCAGCCATTTTTGCAGACGGCAAAGATGAGTTGGCAGCTCGCGTACTTTACCGCCATTCGAGCGACTCTCGCTGGCGGCTAGCTCCGATGCTGCCAACAGAGAATGACCTCTGGAGCAGCACATTTCAAGTGGACAAGCTCGGTGCCTGGCGCTTCACCATCCAGGGATGGGTGGACCACTTTGCAACCTGGGCCAAGGATCTCAAAAAGCGCATTGCCGCGCAGAGCCCGCCTACGCCCGAAGATGCGGCCTCAACCGCGTCGGAAAATCCAGAGGTGGGAATCGAGATTGGTGCGAATCCTGCGGCGCAAGACGTTGCGCTTGCGCTTCAAACGGGAGCACTGCTTCTGCATGAGGCGGCGGAGCGCGCGCGACGAAATGACGCCAAGCGCCTGCGAGAGATTGCAGAGAGTTTCGAAAAGCTGGCGGAAGAAAAGCGCGCGATGTATGACGATCCGTGCGATGAGGCGCTCATGGAACTGACGGCGCGCTATCCGGACCTGGCCAATGCCGCCGAGTTAGACACGGAGCTGCCGATCTGGGTTGACCGTGAGCGGGCGCGGTTTTCAGCATGGTACGAGCTCTTTCCGCGATCGGCATCGCCCGTTCCCGGACAGCATGGAACCTTTCGCGATGTGGAGAAACAGCTACCCGAAATTGCCGCAATGGGATTCGACATTCTGTACATGCCGCCAATTCATCCCATCGGACGCGCATTTCGCAAAGGCCCGAACAACGCAACGGAAGCACTGCCCGATGCACCGGGAAGCCCATGGGCCATTGGCGACAGGGAAGCTCAAGCAAGCGCACCCGCGAGCGTGAGCAAGAAGGCCGTCAAAAAGGTCGCAGAAGATCAAGGCGGACACAAGTCGATTCATCCGCAGCTTGGAACGTTCGCGGGCTTCGAGAGCCTCGTCCATTCCGCCAGACAGCATGAAATGGAAATTGCGCTCGACATCGCGTTCCAGTGCTCGCCCGATCATCCCTGGGTGACGGAGCATCCGGATTGGTTCATCATCCGGCCCGATGGGTCGATTCAATATGCCGAGAATCCGCCGAAGAAATATCAGGACATTTATCCGCTGAACTTTGAGTCGCCTGATTGGCGCGCGTTATGGGATGAGCTGTACTCCGTCTTCGAATTCTGGATTCAGCACGGCGTGCATGTATTCCGCGTGGATAATCCGCATACCAAGTCGCTGCTCTTCTGGGAATGGTGCCTTGATAAGCTGCGCAATAAATATCCGGAGACGATCTTTCTCGCAGAGGCATTCACGCGGCCGCATGTCATGTACAGCCTTGCGAAGCGGGGCTTTAATCAGTCCTATACATATTTCACGTGGCGCAACACCAAGGCAGAGCTTGAGAGTTACCTCGAAGAGATTACGCAGCCTCCGATCAGTGATTTCTTCGGCCCGAATTTCTGGCCGAACACCCCGGACATTCTGCATAAAACTTTGCAGGAGGGCGGACGCGCGGCGTTTATGCATCGTGTAATTCTGGCCGCGACCCTGACAGCGAATTACGGCATTTACGGCCCGGCATACGAGCTGGCGGAAAATGCCCCTGCCAAGCCGGCGGCAGGTAAAACCGAATCGGAAGAGTATCTTGATAGCGAGAAATATGAGATCCGCCAGCGCTATCGCAATGCACCGGATTCACTGGTCCCGCTGATTACAAAACTTAACCGGATTCGCCATGAAAATCGCGCACTGCAGTCCAATACGTCATTGCATTTTCATTCCATCGATAATCCGCAGATCATTTGCTACTCGAAGACGACGCCTGACTTCGAAAATACGATTCTGGTGGTGGTGAATCTTGATTCGGTCAAGGAACAAACCGGCTGGGCAAGCCTTGATCTCGATAAAATCGGTTGTTCGCCGAACGAAAGTTTTCTGGTGGATGATCTGTTGAATGACGTCCAATACCCGTGGGGAAGTCACAACTACATTGCGCTTCAGCCCGGCATCAGGCCGGCACATATATTTCTCGTGAAGCGTATAGCATGATGCTCTATTGCACGAACTGTCCGGAGATAAAGGCGTGAAAAAGATTGCCAGTACAACGGATCCACTCTGGTACAAAGATGCGGTTATTTATGAGCTGCACATTCGTGCATTTGCCGATTCAAACAATGATGGGATCGGCGACTTTCAGGGCCTGTTGACGCGTCTTGACTATCTCAAGGAACTGGGCGTTACCTGCATCTGGATTTTGCCGTTCTTTCCATCGCCGCTGCGCGATGACGGCTATGACATTGCAAACTACACGGATGTGAATCCATCGTATGGAACGTTGAATGACTTCAAGGCGTTTCTGGATGCCGCTCACCAGCGTGGCATGCAGGTAATGATTGAACTCGTCATCAACCATACGAGCGATCAGCACCCGTGGTTCAAAGCTGCCAAGCAGGCTCCTCCGGGATCGCCGGAGCGTGAGATGTATGTCTGGTCAGACACCGACCAGAAATACAAAGACGCGCGCATCATCTTTACAGACACGGAAAAATCCAACTGGACCTGGGATGAAACTGCGAAGGCTTATTATTGGCATCGCTTCTTTTCGCATCAACCTGATCTGAATTACGACAACCCGCAGGTGATGGAAGAAGTTCTGACAGCGATGCGCTTCTGGCTCGATATGGGCGTAGATGCGCTGCGCATGGATGCGATTCCGTATCTTTGTGAGCGCGATGGAACAACATGCGAGAACCTGCCTGAAACACACGTGGTTATCAAGAAGTTGCGCGCCGTGATCGACACCGAATATGCCAACCGGCTCATCCTGGCTGAGGCAAACCAATGGCCTGCCGATGTGCGCCCATACTTTGGCGATGGCGATGAGTGCCACATGGCATTTCATTTTCCTCTGATGCCGCGCATTTATATGGCGCTTCGGCAAGAAGACCGGCTGCCAATCAGCGACATCATGGCGCAGACCCCGCCGATTCCCGACAACTGCCAGTGGGGATTGTTCCTGCGCAATCATGATGAATTAACGCTCGAGATGGTGACAGATGACGAGCGCGACTACATGTATTTCGCTTATTCGGCGGACCCGCGCATGCGCGTCAACGTGGGTATTCGGCGGCGTCTGGCTCCGCTGGTGGACAACAATCGCCGCCGCATTGAATTGCTGAACTCGCTGCTGCTCAGTTTTCCGGGAACGCCGATTCTTTACTACGGCGACGAGATCGGCATGGGCGACAACATCTATCTTGGCGACCGCAATGGCGTGCGTACGCCGATGCAGTGGACATCGGATCGCAACGCAGGGTTCTCCAAATGCGATCCGGCGCGGCTTTATTTTCCAGTGGTGATGGATCCGATTTACGGCTACCAGGTTGTGAACGTGGAAGCGCAACTCAGTGACCAGTCGAGCCTGCTGCATTGGACTCGCAACATGATCGCTCTGCGCAAGCTCTTCAAGGTATTTGGCCGCGGAACGCTTACATTTCTCAATCCCACGAATCGCAAAGTCCTCGCTTATCTTCGCGACCTCGATCTGGACGATGGGTTTCGTGAAACTGTGCTCTGTGTTGCCAACCTTAGCCGCTTCGCTCAACCGGTATCGCTTGATCTATCGGAGTACGCCGGCTATGGGCCGGTGGAGATGCTTGGCTACGTGCCGTTTCCCACAATCACCCGCGAACCGTATTCCATCACGCTCGCACCGTATTCGTTTCTATGGCTGGAATTGCAGGCTGTCAGCCCGGCCATAGAGGATCTGTCGGTAGATCTAAACATCGAAACATCGGCATCGCTTGCGGCCGAAGGCTTCTCTGCTCCCGCGGGCTTCGCTGGAGGCTGGGCAGAATTTTTTGCGAGTGCCGGCGCAGCGATGCTTGAGCCTGCTCTTCGCGATTGGCTACCCAAGAAACGCTGGTTCGGTGCAAAGACACGCACAATTGAGTCGGTGCGTGTTCGCAACTGGACCGAGCTATCGATGAAGCCGAAATCAGGTGACTCTTCTGAAGATGGCACAAACAAATCGTCGGCGATTCCTCCCGCGCTGGTCTTCTTTGACGTCTCGTACTTTGAAGGCAAGCCGGATGTCTATCAGATGCCGCTGGCGATAAGTACCGGTGCGGACCTGGATGAGATTACTGTGAATCACCCGGAGAGCATCGTTGCAAAACTGACGACTGCCACGGGGCTGGCCATTCTTCACGATGCGCTGGTCCGCGCAGATTGCCGCGATGAACTGCTGAAGATGATCGCGAACAAGGCAACACTTCCTGTTCTGGAAATCGGAACAGCGGCGCAGGAAGCTGCCGCGACGCCGAAAACACCGGCAGTTGGCGAATCGGAGACACCCGCTGAGATCATTTCTGCTGTATCGCCTGCGCCGCTCAGCGCCCAGCCTGGAGAAGCCGCCGCACCTCCGCGCTCGGACACGCCGCCAAACCAATCGTCAAATGCCCAGCCACTGCAACCACATGAATCTCCCTCCATAGGTGATGCGCCTCCTGAAGGAAGCCGCTTGGCCGCACATGCATCGAGCGCGTTTCCCGCCCTGAGTGCGCAGCAGCTCTCTTCGCGCGTCGGCTCTGCGGAACAGTCGAACACGTCCATCTTGTACGGCAAGCAGCTATTCCTGAAGATTTACCGGCGACTGCAGCCGGAAGAGAATCCTGACGTAGAGATTGGACGTTTTCTAACCGAGGTCGCGCACTTTCCAGCAATACCGCCCTTTCTCGGTGAAATTTCAATCGACTCAAACGATGGCGTGAAAACAACTCTCGCCATACTGCAAGGAATGGTCCAGAACGAAGGCGATGGTTGGGAGTGGTTTCTGAAAGAGATCTCCAACGGGATTTCAAGCGTCTCGGAAAAGTCTGCTTCAGAGGTCTTGCCCGCTTCAACCTGGCTCAGCGAACGCAAACCTATTCCGAAATCACTCGAATCTGTAAGCGCCACACTTGAAGCAGCGGCGCTACTTGGCAAACGCACCGCCGAGCTGCATCTCGCGCTCGCCAAAGGCACAGATATTCCGTCTTTCGCCCCAGAGCCGCTGCGGCAAGAAGATCTGGCACGCGATGTGGAACGCATTGAAGCACAGATCAAGTCCGTCTTCGATGCTCTTAAATCCAGGCTTCCAAAGCTGGAAGATTCCATCTGCGATCGTGCCGCGCTGCTGCTCTCTCGCAGGCCTGAGCTCATTCACCGCGTGCGTCAAATGGCAACAGCAAAAACCTCCGGACAGCGTATTCGCATCCACGGCGACTATCATTTAGGCCAGACCTTGCGTGTAGCTTCTCTCAATGCTGGCAAAGACGCCTTGTCAACGGGCCAGGGCGATTTCATGCTGATCGATTTTGAAGGTGAGCCTGCCCGTCCCATTGAGGAGCGGCGCAAAAAGCAATCGCCTCTGAAGGATGTAGTCGGTATGATGCGCTCATTTTCTTACGCTGCCTTTGCATCAATCGCCCGCGCTGTTGCTGCGGGCGGCAGTGAGGGGCTTGCAACGAATCCCAACGCTCTGGCAGACTGGGCGAGGTTATGGCAGCACACAGCGACCACCGAATTGCTTTCGTCCTATCGCGAGCGCATGGCAGCGAATCCGGCTCTGTTGCCCTCGCCTGCTGACGCTCAGATACTGCTCGATGGGTATCTGCTTGAAAAAGCGCTCTATGAAGTGCTTTATGAACTCAATAATAGGCCCGCCTGGGTCCACATTCCAATAAATAGCATCCTAACTTTATAGGATCTATTTACAGTAAGCTGCTTGTTTGCTTTGATCCTCATGCGTTAAATCTTTCCGGAGAACAATGGCGACGACGAGCCCAGTACCTGAAGAGACTTCGATTGCCGAACGATCGACGGCCGATCTGCTGGTTCTGGTCGGCGCCATGCCGTCTGAGCAGTTCGCCAGGGCTCTCGCGAATCTGGAAGTAGCTTTTGCTCCCGAAAGTGTAATTATCGCGACGTCGAATGACCTGCCTGGTGAACCCCGCAGGCTGCGAATGATCTCAACGCAGCAATCCAGCTCGGGATGGGCATTGACGCCAACCGATTTTGTAAACGCCGCCCAACATGGGCGCGAACATGAAGCGCGTGCGATTCTGCTGCTTGGCCCAGGCGCGGATTCTCTCAGCCCGATGGCATTGCGCGGTCTTGCGGATGCTGTTCTGAAGACATCCATCGACCTCGCAATGCCGTATTACTCGCTACCGCCGCATGCTGGCCTGATCAACTCAGCCATTCTTTATCCGCTCACGCGGGCGGTCTTTGCGTCGCGTGCGCGATTTCCGCTCGCAATTGATCTTGGTTTGTCGCCTCGGATGGCAGAACAACTTGCTAATGTTGCGCAAAGCATTTCCCCGGCAAACCAGACCGAAGCGCTGCTGTGGCCGATCAATGAAGCGGTCGCAGCCGGATTCACCATTGACGAAGTCGATGTTGGGCCACGCGCAATGCCGCAGCCATCTGATCCCGATATCAACTCAATTCTTTCGCTGATCACGGGTTCATTGTTCGGAGATATCGAGGCAAAGGCCGCGCTCTGGCAGAGGCCGCGGCGGCCGTCTCCAACTCGCCACATGACAAATGAAGCTGTGGAACCGGAAGGCGCCTCTGACGTTGCGCGCATGGTCTCGGCGTTTCAACTGGCTTACGCA
This sequence comes from Occallatibacter sp., assembly GCF_049510455.1. Taxonomy (GTDB): domain Bacteria; phylum Acidobacteriota; class Terriglobia; order Terriglobales; family Acidobacteriaceae; genus Telmatobacter. Next base: position 8,601 of record NZ_JBEKYX010000046.1, read on the forward strand.
AATCTGCAGGAGATATGGTCGCTCGTTCTTCCGCCAAATTCGCTGCTCTTGCTCAAGCGGTGTTCCGTGCTGGACGCTGCATCTTTTCGCATGCCTGACAATCTTTGGGCGCGCGTTGTTTATGACTTTGTGATTGCCTACCGGCTTCGCACCATCAACCGCGGCCACTTATTAGGCGCGTTGATTCCGTTGTATCTTGCCTGGGTCGCGGGCCATATCAACGTAACGACATCCGGAATCCCCGCAGAACGCCATATTGAAGCTGTCGCTGCTGCATTTGAAGCGGACAAACCCTACCTGGTCGCGCGCTGGCGCTGGCCCGACCGATTTAATTCATGATTCGTGATCGCCATTGCGCTAAAAGCTGGTAGTGGATTTTAGCGCAACGGTGAAAGGAGCGAAATCGATGCTACATATAATCGATAATGCACTTCAGCAGGCAGACATAAATATGCCAGCCTCTCCAGGGAGCTTCGACAACGCTTCCATTTGGCACCACATGTCTGAAGCGTTGCATCAGTCACTGGATCGCGTGCTTACGCAGCTCATCGCGGTGCTCCCGGGACTTCTTGCGTTTTTTGTTTCGCTGGCCATTTTCTCTTTAGCCGGCTTATTGCTTTCCTGGCTGTCGCGCCAGTTACTTGGCTGGGTGAAGTTTGACTCGCGAGTCACGCATACGATCAAAAGCGATTGGGCGCCATCCAGTTCTCCATCTGAGATTATTGCCCGTGCTTTGTTCTGGGGATGCGTGCTGCTCGGGCTCATCATTGGTGTTTCTGCCTTCGATACGTCCTACGCGACTGGTGCAGCTCTGCCAATTTCATTGCTGCCATATCTGACTCATGCTGTGGGCGCTGTACTGTTGTTGATTGCCGGCATTCTGATTGCGCGATTCCTTGCGCGCTCGGTTCTGATCAGCGCTATCAATGCGCAGTTGCAATACGCGCGAATTCTTTCGCTCGGCGTAAAGTGGCTGGTGCTCGTTCTGACTGCGGCAATGGTGCTGGACCATCTTCAGGTGGGCGGAAACATCGTCGAACTGGCCTTTGGCATTCTCTTCGGAGGAATCGTTCTTACGCTCGCCCTTGCCGTGGGCCTGGGATCGCGTGATCTGGTCAGCCGCTCACTTGAGAGTCGCGTGGAACATGCCGGCGAGCGCACCAATATCCCCGACGATGCCACGACCGCGAGCAGGACGATCAGGCATTTCTAACAGAGTGTTCTTTCAACACAACGATCGTGTCAGGCAGCAGGTTGACGGCATGTCCAGCGATTTTGATTTCGCCTCTTGAGGCAAGCACCATGCTGGCTGGCTGCGAAACAGTGAGCAATTGTTCCTTCTGGCCCAGATTGCAAATCACCGTTATGGTTCCACGCTGTATGCATATCCATTTTGCTGCCTCGTCGTATGTCGCTCTCGTATTGCCGGCAGAGCCATCATTGAGGCACGGCGTACTCCGCCTTAGATGGATCAGCGCACGATACCACTCCAGCATCTCAGCGTGCTCGCCATCGTTTATCTCTCCCCACTTGAGCTTTGAGGTTTCGAATGTAGTAGCGCTCTCCGGATCGGGGATCGATTGAGGATTCCATCCAAATACGGAAAACTCTTTCTTTCTCCCGTCAGAAACCAGGCGAGCCAGTTCCGGATCATCGTGGTCTGCGAAATATTGGAACGGAGACGACGCAGCCCATTCTTCGCCCTGAAATAACATGGGCACAAAGGGGGCCAGAAGGAACATTGCAGCGGCAATCTTCGCGCGATTTATACCGGCAGTATGATTTATGCGATCGCCCACCGCGCGATTGCCCACCTGATCGTGCGTCTGGATATAGCCAAGGAAGCGATGTTGCGAGAGTGCGCCTGTCAACCGGCCATGTATACGCTTGCGGTGGTGTGAATAAAGTCCGTCGTACACAAAGGTATGTGTCAGTGCTTTAGCCAACTGTGCCAGCGTTCCAAAATCTTCATAATAGCCGACTCTCTCATTCGGATGAAGAACAGCAAACAATGCGTGATGGAAGTCGTCACTCCACTGCGCATCAAGTCCCAGTCCCCCTGCTTCACGCGGCGTCACCACACGCGGATCGTTGAGGTCGCTCTCGGCAATGAGGACAAGACGCCGCCCAAGAGCCGCCTCCAACACTTCGACATCAGTGGCGAGCTGTTCCAGAAAATGAATTGCCGAGCGATCGACAAATGCATGCACAGCATCCAGTCGAAGGCCGTCAATGTGATAATCGCGCAGCCACATCAGAGCGTTATCGCAAAAAAAACGCCGCACCTCATTCGACTCAGCGTCTTCAAGATTTACCGCTCCACCCCACGGTGTATGGTGCGCTTCTGTCACGTATGGGCCAAATATTCCCGTGTAATTTCCCGCAGGCCCAAAGTGGTTGTAAACAACATCTAGCAGAACGGCCAGGCCCTTTACATGCGCCGCGTTCACAAAGCGCTTTAATCCATCGGGGCCGCCATACGGCTCATGCACGGCGTAGAGCGCCACGCCGTCATATCCCCATCCGTGATCTCCTTCAAAAGATGCCACCGGCATCAGCTCAACATGGGTGATGCCCAGGCGAACCAAGTGGTCCAGGTGTTGAATGGCCGCATCGAATGTGCCCTCCGGAGTAAACGTTCCGATGTGCAGCTCATAGAGAATGCTGCTGGCAAGAGGGGGCGCTTGAAACTTTTCGTCAGTCCATGAAAATGCATCGTGGTCATAAAGACGCGAAAGGCCATGCACTCCGTTCGGCTGCCATGCTGAGCGCGGGTCGGGATAAATCTTTGGATCGTCATCGATCAGAAAACCATAATCGACTCCTGGTCCAGCGTCAGAGTGCCATCGCCGCCACTTGTGCGGATCGGGTCCTTCCATAATCTGCATAACACCATTCATGCTGATCGACACACGCTTCGCAAAAGGAGCCCAGACCGAAAATATATGCATATTTACTCTTCACCCCTCACCAGAAGCGCCACTGGAAATCTCCGCAACAGGTTTTGCGCCCGCAGTGAGCCGCCATCGAAACTCTCACCGGTCAGGAGATTGTTCCAGCTTCCTTCCGGGATCTGTACAACAGTCGACGCAAAATTTCCACCGAGTCTGGCGTTCCATCGGCTCACGATTACAGCCACCGACTCTCCGCGAAGGTATGCAATCACATGTTCCTTTTTTGATCCTTCCACAGCAAGAGGACGGTAGGATGAATTTCTATCGAACCATTCCGGTCTCTCTTTCCGCAGGTGTAATGCTTTGTGGATCACCCACAGCTTCGGCAATCCGCTATCGATTCTCTTGAGAATCTCTTCAACGGGCATTCCTGCCTGAAGCTCAACCAGCATCGATCGTCTGACATCGTAGTCAACGGGGCCGCGATTGTCGGGATCGACCAATCGAAGGTCCCATAATTCGCTCCCTTGATATGTATCTGGAACACCGGGAGCAGTGAACTTGATCAAAGTTTGCGCCAGACTGTTGATTCTGCCGGGCAGAAGAACCTGTGTAACAAAGTTCTCAAGCTCTGCAACAAATTGTGAAGCATCCAATATCTGTTCAATGAAGTGATGCAGTGCGTCTTCAAACTCCTTGTTCTGCTGCGTCCAACTGGTATTTTGCTTTGCTTCGCGTACTGCCTTCTCCATGTATGCCGTTATGCGCTCTTTTGAAATGGGCCATGAGCCAATGAGCGTTTGGTAGAGAAAATATTCTGTGTTGGGGTCGGGAAAGCCGCCTGTTTTAAACTGACGGTTCATTCGCGACCAGCGGCGCAGCGATCCGCGCCATTGGCCTGGCATCTCCGTTAGTACCGCCAGCCGTGCGCGCACATCGTCTGACCGCTTTGTGTCGTGCGTTGAAAGGGTATTCATTGTTTGCGGATGATCCGCATGCATCTTGGCGCAATATGCATGAAACTCATCCAGGCTCACGCCGTTGCGGCCCGGCGCCGCACCAACTTCGTTCAAACCAATCATCCGGTTAAAGCAGTAAAAGACGGTATCTTCCACGCCCTTCGCCATGACAGGCGAAGTGAATTGCTGAAAGCGGAGCAAAAATTCTGCCTCTTTGTCTCCACGCGATTGCAGTGAGAGAACATCGCCGATGAAATCGAATAACCCCGGATCAACGTCTGTTCTGCGAGTCTTTGCCATCGATACAGCATTGCCGATTTCGCTTCTATCCTCATCGGTGATTTGATTTCTCTGCGGGATCACATAGGTTCTGTACACCGCGAAGCAAGCCGCAACTTCACGGATGGCTCGCCTGATTTCCGCGCGAGTGTAGTCCCGCCGGTCGCGATTGTTCTCGCAAATCTCCACGAACTCTTGAGCAAGGCGGTTCACATCGCTGCCTAAAGTTTCCTGCTGTATCGTGAGCTTTTTTGCATGGGCAAGCGCCTCAAAGTCCTCTGATTCGCCTGTAAATTTCTGATATACGTCGGTGATCTCTTTGAGCCCTTCACTATAGATCAGGACTCCATTGCAAATATTCAGAAAGTCATATCCGGTGGTGCCGTCAATTGGCCAGCTGCGGCGTAGAAATTCTCCAGGCTGCAAAATTTTTTCGGCCAGTATCCAAGATACTGGAGCGCTCGCGCGCAATCGCGCAAAGTATTCTTCCGGATCGCGTAAGCCATCGGGATGATCCACGCGAACACCATCGAGAACGCCGCTGCGAAGCCACTCGTTAATTCGTAGATGGGTTGCGTTGAAGACATGCTGGCGCTCGACTCGTAAACCAATGAGAGTGTTGATGTCGAAAAAACGCCGGTATCCAAGCTCCTGATCGGCAGTTCGCCAATAGGCCAATCGGTAGTGTTGAAGGTTCAAGATGGCATCGAGCGCATCAGAATCTCTGTTGAGAACGCCTACAGCATTTGTAATCGCTTCCGATCCGCCAGGATTCTCCTTGCAGAAGCGATGCAACAGCTCATAGAGGACTGTCTTGTCGCGGTGGCGCGCGGCGCGCAGTTCATTCTCATCCGTCCCAGGTAACGGAAGCCGCGCGAGAGTGTCGGCTATGAATCCGAGTACAGGCGCATTGATTGTTTCCGCCGCCATGGACAAAGGAATTGCAAGAGAGATCGGGGACAACGGGAAAGCATGATCCATGTAACGCACTTGAAAGCATTCGCCATCATAGTCGATGGCAATCTTGCCCGCGCTCAACTCACGCCCGTACTGATCGCTCAATACAGGAATCAGCACCTTGTTTTGCAGCTTGACCTCAGCCGAATTCCAATCGATATCGAACCAGCTCGCAAATCGGCTCGATGCGCCATTTTCCAGTACATCCCGCCAGTATTTATTTCCCGGACCAGTGGCCATGTGATTGGGAACAATGTCGAGAATCTGGCCCAGGTCAAGTTCTTTTAGCGAGGCACAAAAGTGCGCGTGTCCCTCCTCTCCTCCAATCTCGACGTTTATTGTCTGCTGATCGACAACGTCATAGCCATGTTGACTGCCTTTGGCGGACTGGAGGTATGGAGAGCAGTAAACGTGTGAAAGTCCTAGTTCTTTAAGATAGCCAGCCACCTGCGCGGCGTCGGCAAATGTAAAGCCTGCATGAAGCTGCAACCGGTAACAAGACGCAATCGTCCCCATCATAGTTTCATTGGATGCTATGCAGCCAACGATGTTTGCGGCCCGCGCCTGAATTAGGCCGTCAATGGAGAAGTTTCTTTACATGCACTTCAGATGTATTTACCGGTCCTCCGGGAAAATTATGAATCTGAGGCTGCGTATCCGTCTTCACGGCCTTTGGATTCACTCTGGCGGCAATCGCGGACAACTGCCGCGTAAGACGGCCTTCTACTCGCAAAATCTCATCGAATATCGGAACTTCCTGATCGTGTCCCAGATCCTGCGCGTACTGGCGCACAGCGCCATGCGTAGCGATCTGAAAATGCTTGATTCGCTGCGCAGCCACAACCAGAACCGCATCGCGAACGGAAGGATGCCCAGCCGCTTCGACCAAGTCTTCCGCTTCATCGCACAGCGCGTAGACAACTTTGCTTTTCAGTGGGCTGGATCCTTCCACCGAGTGACTTAGCATTTCTCTGAGCGCGCCCGAGTGCGACTCACTTGCATGAATCGATGCCTGAAAAAATTCAATCAACTCAGGATCTGTCGCGCTTTCACGAAAGAAAGGAAGCTTGATTGCGATCATCTCTTCGCCGGAAAGCAGCAGGCGCAATTGTCGGATGTAAAGTGCGGAAAGATCGGGAATCTTTTCAACGAGCAGTTTTATGTTCATGGCTACCTCCCGGAAAACCTGGCCGCACTCCTCATCGTGCGCCTGCGTCTTTGCGAAGCAAGACACTGTAAGGCATGCGGCTTGACGACCGCTTAGAAGACCCGGAGCAACATAAGAATCACGAGGATCAGCACGATCAAGCCGAGACCTCCGCTTGGGTATGGTCCCCAGCTGCGGCTATACGGCCACGCGGGAATAACGCCGATGAGCAAGAGGATCAGAATAATCAGAAGTATCGTCATGGTTGGCTCCTTGCAAGTTACGTGTTCTTGTGATCGAGCCTGATCGTATTGGATCGCCCTATCGTTTAATTCGGATGACGATGCGCCTCTTTTAGTTGGCTTTCAGCCGGATTGCGTATAACTGCTGTCCAATGGTTGAAAGTTGATCTGTTGCGCCTCTGATGCGAGCTAACTGGAATAAGTTGCGTGAGCACGCTACCCCCGGATCACGCGGCGGCAATCGATTCTTATTCTGAATCATTCAGTTAGAGCTTCTTGGAGACAGGACTATTCGTGTCAGAGAGGCTGAGTTAGCCAGTTAGACTATATCGTCCGGTCCGCGCTGGGGTAGAAACACGTCGAATAATGTGCCTCTGTAAGAGCCCTCTGTTCGAGATCGTGCGCGAATTCGCCCGCGATGTTTGGCGATGACCTCCGTGGTCAGCCACAGCCCGATTCCTGAACCCTTCAGGCCCTTGGTGGTGTAAAAGGCGTCGAAAATGTGCGGCAGCGTGTCATGCGGAACGCCGCAACCGGAGTCGCTGAAGATAAAGCGCACGCCTTTACGCAATGTCTCGGAGTCTGTCGTGTCAATGCAACGGACGCGCAAAGTTCCACCGCTGTCTCCAATTGCGTCCAATGCATTCGAAACCAGATTGCTGAATGCCTGCCGCATTTCGCCAGGGTGAACCCAAACGGGGCGGGAAGATTTGAAGTGCGCGCGGAGCTCGATGTGGTTGACAATCATCTGTGGGCGAAACATGGAGAGCACGCCCTGCAGAAGATCTGTCCCATCGGTAAGCATGGGCTGCTTTGATTCACGGTGATAGACGAGAATCTGTTTTGTGATCTGACTGATTCGCTCAAGCTCGGTCAATGACTTTGCCGCAAATTCGCGATTCATCTCATCCAGAGACGGGCTATGGTGAATCAGATACAGCAGGTTTGCAAGGGCTTCCAGCGGATTATTGATTTCGTGTGCGATGACATGCGCAAGGCGCCCCGTCGCCGCAAGGCGCTCGGTCATCTTCAGCGTTTCCTGCAGCTTTCTTTGGTGAGTAACTTCGGTTAACAGCAGAATAGAACCATCTTCCTGTCGTGGATCTTCGCTTATCTGGTCGTAGCGCACACGAAACCAGCGGCTGCCGTAAGCAAGCTCCACAGGCTGGCCCGGCGTTTGATTGGCAGTAAATTCTGCAAAAGGAATGTCGAACCGAAGCCCAAAAACTTCGGCGACTGTTTTGCCCACCGCTTCGGAATGGGTGAGATCCAGAAGCCGCAAGAGCGACTGGTTCACGCGAATTACCACACCGTCGGAGTAGACGAGCGCCAGCCCATCGCTTAGCGCGTCAAACGTGGTTTGCCAGTGCCGCGCTGAAAGCCGGGACGACATTTCAGCTTTTCGCAAGCGGATCAACGCATGGACCTGGGCAATCAGAATGGCGGGAGACACAGGCTGCACAAGGTATGAATCGGCGCCGCCTTCGAGTGCTTGTGCTTTGCTCTCGTCGCTGACGAAAGATGCGGAAATCTGAAGGACCGGAATCATCGATGTCGCGGGGTTGGATTTGAGGCGGCGGCTGAGATCGTATCCCAGCATGTCCGGCAGATTCACGTCTGCAATGATGACATCGGGGTCTTCCAGGGCTTTCGCCAGGCCTTCTGCGCCGGTCTTAGCTTCTGTAACCCTATAGCCCGCGCCGGAAAGAATGCGGCGGAAGACGTAGCGCGTTGTTTCCTGGTCGTCAATGACCAGGATGCGTCCGCTATGCGGCAACTCAGGCATCTCTGCTCTTCTCGGCCTCGGCATGTGCGGTAAGGGCATGCATTAGCTCCCTAAGGCGAATAGCTGAGTCGGGAAGGGTAAGAGCCTGTTTCGGAAAGATAGATACGAACTGCTCACGGAAGAAGCGCAGCTCCGCCTCATCAAATGTTTTGGTGGAGTGTACGACAACCGGAATCCGTGCCAGCTCTGGAGTGTTTCGCAGATCGCGAAGGACCTGTGCTCCGTTGAGATCCGGCATATAGTAATCCAAAAATATAAGCGACGGCTTAATCTCATTTGCCAGGCGCAGCCCCTCTCGCCCATCCCGAGCTTCGAACATTTGGTACTGGCCCTCCGCAATGTTCTCGCGCAGCAAATAGCGCGAGACCTCATTATCGTCAACCATTAGGATGCGCAATCTGGCGGAAGCGGAGGTAAGACGTACAATTTCGCCAATCATCTGTTCCGGCACAAAGGGCTTGGTCAGGAAAGCGTCGGCTCCGAGTCCGTAAACGCGGTGCTCATCATTCACCACGCTCATCACCAGCACGGGAACCGATCGTGAATTAGCCTTCAACTCGCGCAGAAAATTCCATGAAGTATCGGAACGAAGCAAAACGTCGAGAATGATTGCGGCTGGAGTGATCCTGGCCAGCACTGCCTTTGCATCTTCCAGGGCAGCGACTGCGTACGTTTGAAAGCCGGCATTATTCAAATAGCGGGAATAAACAAATGCCGTCTCCGGGTTGTCTTCAACAATCAGTACCAGCTTTTGTTCCGGTCTAATCTCGGGCAGCGTGAGCTCTTCGGTTCGAGCCGCTCCGGGAAAGACAATAGGCACAATCAGCCGGAAGGAAGACCCGATACCAACAGTGCTTTCGACTTCAACCGAGCCGCCGAGCAGGTGCGCAAGATTGCGCGAGAGCGGCAAGCCCAGGCCTGTGCCCTTCACTCGCTTTTGTAAATTGCTATCGACCTGAGCAAACTCCTCAAAGATAATGTGTTGATCGCTCTCGGAGATGCCGATGCCCGTGTCCGTCACAGAGAACTCGATTCCATCGTCATGCAGGCGAGCGCGGACGCGGACCTCGCCCCGAGGCGTGAACTTGATGGCGTTGGAGATAAAGTTGCGGAGAATCTGAGAGATCTTCTGCTCGTCGGTAAACAGTGGCGGCAAATGATCGGCATGCTCAAAGACCAGATTGAGAGAATTATCGGCCAGAAGCGGCTTGAGCATTCCACGCAAGGCTCCGAAAAGTCCCGCCACTTCAAAGGTCGAGGGCTTCACCTCCAAACGGCCGGCTTCCACCTTGGCCAGATCAAGCAGGTCGTTGACCATTTCTGCAAGTTCTTTGGCCGATTGCTGAATGAATCGAAGCTGCTGGTCCTGTTCGGGCGTCAGGTCGCCATCCATGCGGTCAAGCAACATCCGGGTGAGCGCCAGCATGGAGTTGAGCGGCGTGCGAAACTCATGCGACATGTTGGAAAGAAAGCTGCTTTTCAGCTCGGAGGCGCGCCGCAGATAATCTGCGCGCTCATCGAGCTCTGCATACAGCGCCACAACGCCGCGATTGGTATCCTGCAGCTCCGCGTTGATGCGCGCCAGCTCCTCTTTCCGCTCCCGCAGCTCATCGAGCGTCTTCATCAGCTCTCGATTCTGGATCTGTAATTCATCCAGCGGCGTGGCCGGGTAGCGGCGCGCCAGCATCGTGGAGATACTTTGCAGGACTTCTGAATCGATTGAGCGGCTTTGCGCCGGGAGCTGTTTGCCGAAACCCACGCGAGTGCCGGACGAGCTGGAATCGATGGAGAACTCATCCATCAGGCGCTTGGTGCCGAGAATGCCCATGCCCATGCCGGTCGGGGAACGGTAAGAGCCGCTCATGACCCGGTCAAGGTGAGGAATGCCTCCGCCTTTATCGGTGACAATGATTCGAAAGATGCCCTTTTCCGGATCGGCCTCATAAGAAACATTGCCCCCGCGTGCATAGCGAAAGGCATTGCGCGCAATTTCAGAGGTGGCAGTAGTAATCCGAATCTGGTCGTGATGATCGAATCCCAGCGCTTCAGCAATCGACCGGGCTCTCTGACGGGCGCTCACCACGTCCTGCTCGCTTGCCAATTCTATGGAATGGAGCTTGTGGCTCATGCGGCATCTCCGCCCAGCGATGCAAGCATCACCGTTGCATCATCCCGATGTCGGCTGAAATCCCGGTACAGCAGCCCCGCGATCAGTTGCGGATGGCGAACCTGCAACCCTGGATAGGAACTGAGTGCCCATTTTGTGCCCACTCCGTCTGAATGCATCACCAGCATGGAACGGGAATCGAATGGGTAGCTGAACTCCTGAACGCGCGGCAAGACAGCGCCCAGTGTGCCGTTTTGCGAGATCGCGTTTCGCACCGCCGCGCCGCTGACGATGACTGTGCTGATATTGCCTACGCCGGAACAGACCAGAGTCTGGCGTTCGTGATCGGCCACAATCACGCTCATGGCCGCGACACGCGTCTTTTTCAAGGCATAATGGGTTCTGGTAATGATCTCCGATGCGCTCTCGCCTGCATGCGCGCGAACGGTCTGGATGGCTTCCTGGGCCGCTTCAGCGGCATGTACTCCGTGTCCTAATCCATCCACCATCATGTAAACCGACCTCGATTTGCCGGGAAGAGCAAGAAATCCATCGCCGCAAACAGCTTCGCCTTTCATTGGAATGTTGACTGCCCCGTATAACTGGGGCGCGGCAGTCGTACCCATCTGAAAGCGGCTCCAGAAAATTGTGCCGCGATCCGGCAAAGAATACAGAGACGACACATCCGAGAGCCGCTGGACCGCGCCCAATCCCTGCCCCGCGGTTCCGATGGTGGAATAGCTGTCCTCAAATGCCCGCGAGATATTGTAGATGCCGGGGCCGTTGTCAAGCGCCAGCAAATCCAGATACGAGCCGTTTTCGCCTTGCGCAGCGCAGATCAGGAACTCGCCGGTATGCGCATGCAGCACAACATTGTTAGCGGATTCAGTAACGGCAATGCCGATGTCATTCCGCCGTGATTCAGAAAAACCCAGTGACTGCGCAGCAGCCAGTGCCGCACGCCGGGCCTCCCCAATAGAGCTACGATCGGTCATCGCAATAGATCTATGCGTATGGCGCAAAAATACCGCTACTTCCAGCGAGTGACCGTTACGGTGGTACCCCGCCCAGCCTCGCTCTTGATTTCGAACTCGTTCATCAGTCGTTTGCTGCCGCTTAACCCCAGCCCCAGGCCGCTGCCGGTAGAGTATCCATCGCGAAGTGCCAGTTCTATATTCGCTATTCCGGGGCCCTCGTCTTCAAAAGTAAGCCGGATTCCTCTGCGAACGCCATTTTCTACCAGCTCCACCTTCATCCTGCCGCCCTTGCCGTGCTCAAGGGTATTGCGCGCCAGCTCGCTGGTAGCCGTCACCAGCTTGGTCTGATCCACCAGGCTGAATTTCAGATCCATTGCCCACTGCCGCGCCACCTGGCGAACCCGCACGACATCGTTGGAGCTGACGATTGGATGTACGTCACTCTTCAGAACCATCGCTCTCCTGAAGTCCGTCATCCTTCTGGATATATCCCCGCAAAAGCTCCATGCCCCGCTCTACGTTGAGCGCCGTTCGAATGCCGGGAAGCGACATACCCAGCTCGACAAGGGTAATGGCCACTGCGGGCTGCATGCCGGTAAGCACAGTCTGCGCGTCCAGCACGCGCGACATGGCTGCGATATTGGCCAACATGCGCCCTATGAAAGAATCCACAATTTCCAGCGAGGAAATATCGATGAGCACTCCTCGCGCAGCATGTTTGGCGATCTGAGCCGTCAAATCTTCCTGCAGAGAGACTGCCAACTGGTCATGCATGTCGACCTGAATGGTCACCAGCAGACAATCTCCCATCTTGAGGATGGGTATCCTGTCCATCGCTATGCGTCCTCATGCTTGCTTGTGGATTTAGCAGCCGACTTGACGTTCACAACCGTCTTGCCCAGCCGGGTCTGGGCCAATGCAAATGCGTCTGCCAGCTTGGCCTTGGTCTGAATATCCACCAGATCGATGCCCAGGTGGACAATGGTCTGTGCAATGGCCGGCCGGATGCCGCTCAAGTAGCAGTCCGCGCCCATCAGGCGGGCCGCCGTAATCGTCTTGATCAGATGCTGCGCCACCAGCGTATCCACGGTCGGCACGCCGGTAATATCGATAATGGCAATCTGGCTGTTGGTTTCAACAATCGCCGAAAGCAATGACTCCATCACCACCTGCGTCCTGGCGCTGTCCAGCGTTCCAATCAGCGGAAGCGCGAGCACGCCATCCCACAGCTTGACCACCGGGGTGGACAGCTCAAGCATCTCCTCCTGCTGACGAACAATGACCTGGTCGCGGAACTCCGTCGCGCCGTCCACGGTCTGCACCGCCAGCCGGTCTAGGATGTTTCCCACATCCCAGATTTCTGTAACAAGCTTCGCGGGTTCCGACTTGAGCGCATCCCGTAAAGAATTAAAGACAGGCTGCTTGAGGGAAAGAACGAAGAGCGCCGTTTCGCCGGGAGTAAATCCCTGCTCCATCCTGGATTTGGCGATTTCCTTCATGTACTCGCGCGTGCTGAAAAACGCCTCGGAATGCGGGTCCGTGCTGGATTCAGCGGCATCGGTAAAGAGCCGCAAAAACTCGGTTGCCTGCTGCTTCAGTTCCACATCGCCCATCAAATCGCTGCGCCGCGTAGTGGAAGCCATCTCAGCGATCCAGCCGGCAAGGATGCTGCTTTCGTTCTTTCGAATCACTTCATGAAATGAGCTCATTGGACATTCGCCTCTGTAGAATTGCCGAGCCTAATACCACTGCATCGCAGGAAGCCGTCGATGACAAGCGGGCAATCCATCGCTGACAAGGCCTGCCACCTGTTGAACTTTTACAAAGAAACCAGCAGTCCCACCGCCGCCACCGTCATAATCAGCGCACAGGCCCATCCCAGCACCTTCATGGCCCTGGAATTCACCCTGCCTCCCATCGCTTTTCGGTCGCTTGTGAGCAGCACCACCATCCCCAACTGCGCACCCGCAACAGAGTAAGTGGAAATTCCCGATGGATCATCATCTGCCGCCCCAGTGATCAGCCCTGGCCCAAGCCCTTTCAAATACTTGACGACACCGCCCTTGAGGCTGCTGAACGCGTCATTCTTTGCAGGCATCGGCTCCGTTGGAATCACAGTCACTCCTTTCGTGGCGTCTCCAGAGCCTGACGGAATGACGACACCGCCCTGCGAGTTCTAATGATTCTCCTTCTCAATGAGTTGGCCGTTACACCGGAATCAGCGATGCTCCGCCGAGCCTACTTCTTGGGCGGATTCGCGGCGGGCCCATCCACCGCAATCAGCCGCGGAACACGATCCTCAGGCTTGGGCAGCGCGGGAAACGGCGCATGCGGCTCCGTCTGGTACCAATACGCTACGGTGTAAAAGTTGTCCGAGCGATGGTTGGCATGCCCATGCTCTATCGTCACGCGAATCGACTTCTCAAACGTGATTGGACTTTCCGTGTGCCAGCGATATAGACAGTAGCGTCCGCCAATCTTCTCCGCGTCCTTCATGTACGGCGCGCCGTTGTGAGGATACGCAAATTCTTTTCCCCAGAAATCCCATGCGCCGTTGTAATAATCCTCCGTGCCCGTGCCGTTAATCGTTGGCAGCGCATCGCCATCGATAAAAATCATGTCGTCGCCCTCGCCAAACCATCCATCCTGGTTCTGGATGACGGCATGCGTCACGCCCACAAAGTGTCCGCGTCCCGTGGCCTCGAGAAACACATAGTTCCCCTCGCCATTCAGGTTCTTCTTGTCGTTCACCAGTGGGTCCCCGTTATGCAGCCAGTCGTTCGTCCAGCCTTTGCATGGCGCTTGCTGCCGGTACTGCGCGTGGAAGCGTCCTGTATCGTGCGGCAGCGAGCCAAGCGTCACATAATCCATCGCAAAGTAGAGGCTGTTCGTGCGGATCGAGCCCTCGTTCGTCACCGTGATCTTCGCCGCATTCGCAAACGGCATCTCGAAGTACGCATTCAGCGCCTTCATCGGAGCCACGGTCAGCAGCGCGGATTGATAGATGAAATACTCGCCCAGCCCCAATCCAAAGAAATCACCGATCGGTACTTCCACAGACGGCGTGCTCTCGCCATCCCACCACGCGCGCAGCACCAGGTTCTTCAAATGATTCGGATCCTTGGAGTCGATCGTGAACCATATATGCGTCACCACGCCCGCGCCCGTCACATCCAGCAGCGTGGCCGATTGCCCCGGCTCCACGCGCACCGCGTCTCCGTTGCCGCCTGTACGATCCCAGCTCGACGAGCGCCGCGCCTTGTAGCTCCGCAGCTTCGAAAGCGAAAGCACTTCCTCCGCGGCCGCATGCATCTCGCCCGAGGTCGAGCCTGCTGCCGTACCCTCAGCCGTACCCGGCGCAGCATTCAAGCCAAGCATCGCTCCTGCCGCTGCCATCGTTCCCAGCAACTTGCGCCGTGTCGGCGTATTCCGCAAATCGCTCCCCAAATCGCTCATGATCCCGATTCCTCGCAAGCCTGGTTTTAGCCGCGAAAAAATTTCACAGCCAAAAATACAAGCCATCATATCTCAGCGGGAGTAATGAACGAGGCGCTTCATAGGGATGCGCTTTGAATGGCTTTGTAACAGGGCGCATGTGCCCCATCCATGCGCGTTTTTTGCGCATGGATGGGGCAGCACTCCCGCCAACTCACCGCGAATAGGCTTTGTAACAGGGCACGACTTCAGTCGTGCCGAAACAGCCCAAAAAATGAAATTGGGCTTTAGCCTGAAAATTCTCAGCGCGCGCCCATCACAGGCATCACCCGCGTATGAATCTTCGTAGTCGATTCCTCGGTCGCAGCCAATCTCCGCACCGTCAGCACCGTAATGTCATCTTCCTGGCCAAACTCCACGGCCATCTCCGTCGCCTGCGCCGCATCCGTCTTCACGGCAAACATCTCCCTCAGCCGCTCAAAGCCAAACAACTCTCCATTGTGCGTACGCGCCTCCAGCAGCCCGTCCGTATAAAGCGCCAGATGATCGCCTTCACGCAGATCAACTGCTGCTTCCTCATACAGCCCTTCTGGCAAAATCCCCAGCGGCAGTGATCCATCCATCGCAATCTCACTGCCATTAAGCATCGGAGCCATGTGTCCCGCGCTCGCCACAGTGCATCGCCCGCTCGCGGAAAGCCGCATGATCACGCAAGTCGCAAATCCGCCATTCATCCGCCCATGCAGTTGCGCATTCAGCGCGGTCAGAATCTCGCCCGGTTTGTAACTGTTCTTAGCCAGCGCGCGCGCCGCACCCACAATCAGCGATACCGTCATCGCGGCCTTCAATCCCTTGCCGCTCACATCGCCAATCATCACCAGCATGGAACCCGCAAAGTGGCCTTCCAGCGGAATCATCTGGAAGAAGTCGCCGCCCACCTCCTGCGCCGGACGATACGCACTGGTAACGCCATAGCCGCGCAGCATCGGCAGCGTCTCCGGAATCAACACTTGCTGCAGCTCGCGCGCGCTCTGGAACTCGCGTTCAAGAGCGCTCTGTTTTTCTGTCGTCTCGCGAACCACCTGGTAGACCGCATACATAATCGCCACCAGCAGCAGCGTATGCGTCAGTGTCGGCAGCGTAAAGCTGTTGCCGTTGAGCGAGAACAACGGTTCGGAGAGCCTGTCACCAAACGTCCAGTGCGTAAACCGGCTCCCCTGGTCGAAGGTATTTTTCAACCCCGCAACCAGCGCGTCGAGAGTTGCCGCAATCGCCAGAAACCACCGCGTCGCATCCAGCCGCCGCCGCAACGCAATCGCGATCAGCACCAGCGGATAAATCTCCACCACCGTCGGAATCACCGTAAGAATCCCGTCTGCCGCCTGTACCCAGGGCGCAAAGAACGGACTGCTCCAGTCGCACAGGGACAAAATTCCGTCCAGTCCAAAGCTCACTGCGTCCGCCACTGCCAGAATGCGCGTCCATCGCACTATACGCGGCGACCGGTTCAGACCAAAGAGGTAAAGCAGCAGGTACCACAGCCCCAGGTCCTGCATGCAGATAGCAATTTGCAGCCAGCCCAGGGCCGTCATGGCTGAAATCGGCAGGCGAAGCTGCGCCAACACCACGATTGCCACCCGCGCGAAAGAGTAAGCGCTCACCCCCAGCAGCGCGTACTGCTGCCGGTTGCGCAGCCACGCCAGTATCCCCAGCAGTGCCACCAATCCATAGAGAGAGGTCACGCCGAAAGTGAATTGCCTGCTGCGCAGCCACTGGTAATCGCTTTGCGCCTTGGCTGCCGCAATCGCTTTCGCGTCGCCCACCAGCGGCGGCGCGCTGAGTCCGCCCACCTCAGCCGGATCGAATGAAGTGAGCGGAGCCTTCCACACCCGCACTGCCAGCACGCCATCCCGAGCCGCTCCCAGGCCGAATGTATGCGGCGGCGGGGTATAAAGATAGGACGGTTTCGGCGGCAACTTCCCCATCCGCCCCACCAGTTGCCCGTTCCAGTACACCTCGTAAGCATCCTGCGCATCCGGTATCATCAGCGCGAAATCGCCATCCGTGCCATCCGCAGGCGCCAGGTGCAAATGTTTCCGGTACCACGCCACGCCCGCATACGACGGATGCCCCTGCGCGCCCCAGAAATCATCGGCAGTCAGTTGCTCCCATCCATCCACGCCCGTCGCATCCGTCGCATCGGGCTGCGCCCACGCCATGTTGTCGCCAATATGAAACTGCCACTTGCCATCAATCGGCGCAGTGCCTTTGCCCAGGCTCTCAATGCTCAACACCGGACTCGACGTCACATTCGACGTGGGAGACGCGGCAGGAGCAGCGTGGACAACCAGGCCGAGGCAAAGCAATCCCGCAACAGGAAAGAAACAGCGCAGTAACCGAAGCATGACAGCAAGCATACCGCTCCACCCGCGCGCGCGAAAACCTGAATTGCAAACAATCTGCGCCAATAAGCGGCAGCGGCCCGCCGCACTCCGCCATCTAAAATTGAAGTGGGATGAACCACCTCGCAGTCTTTGCTTTCTCACCGGTTTCTACCTTCTTCAGTTGGAACCTCATCTGGCTCGCAGTCGCCGCATTTCTCGGCGGAGCGCTCAATGCAGTCGCCGGCGGAGGTTCTTTCCTGCTCTTTCCCGCGTTACTCGGCACCGGCATGCCTCCCATACAGGCCAACGCCACCAACACCGTCGCGCTCTGGCCCGGCCAGCTCACCTCCATCGCCGCTTACCGGCAGGACATTCGCAAGCATCTCCGCCTGGCCATTCTCATGGGCCTCGCAGGCTTCGTCGGCGGCATCATCGGCGCCATCGTCCTGCTCAACACGCCGCAGCAGACCTTCCTGCATCTCGTCCCCTGGCTCTTGCTCATCTCCGCCGGCATCTTCGCCGCCAGCGGCCCCGTCACACGCTGGCTCGAACGCAGAAAGGGAAGAGTCCGCGCAGCCAAACCCGATCCGCCGCGCCTTCCTCTCTTTTTACTCACAGTCATCGTCTGCTTTTACATCGGCTACTTCGGCGCAGGCGCAGGCTTCCTCATCATCACGCTGCTCTCGGTCTTCGGCATGGAAGACATGAATGAGATCAACGCCCTCAAAGTCGTCTCCACCACCATGGCCAACGGCGTCGCCTTCATCATCTTCGTCGTCGGCAAACAGGTCGAGTGGCGCTACTGCCTTCTCGCCATGGTCGCCGCCGCCATCGGCGGCTACTCCTCAGCCAGCCTCGCCCGCTTCGTTCCGCGCAAGGTACTCCGCGTATCCGTCATCGTCATCGGCTTTGGCATGGCCGCATGGTTCTTCTATAAGAACCGATAAATTCAGATCGGCGTGCATCCTCAAACATGGTTATGACCGCCGCGCCGCCAACCGACCCCTGACCCCTGATCCCTGATCTCTTAAAATAGATACATGAGTCACGAAGGAATCCGCTTCGTCAGCGCGGAAGATCAATCGCGCATCGAAGCGGCACAAAAGCCGCTCACCCGCACCGCCATGACGCCCGCAAAGGTGCGCGTGCTCATTACAGAAGGCAAGGGCCTGGAAATCGATTGGCAGGACGGCCACAAGAGCGCATGGGACTTCAAATGGCTCCGCAACGCCTGCCCCTGCGCCACCTGCATCGACGAGCGCTCCAAAGAAGGCCGCATCGCCGGCCAGCCCAAAGCCGCAAAGGGCGACCTGCTACCCATGTACACGCCACCCGCCAGGCCCGCCAGCGCGCAAGCAGTCGGCCGCTACGCCATCCAGCTCAACTGGCAGGACGGCCACTCCGCCGGCATCTATTCATGGGAATACCTCCGCCGCCACTGCCGCTGCGGAGAATGCGAACTAGCCGCCACCAGGCTCACCGGCGCCCCAAACTAGACTGCATTGCAAAAGACTATAGGCAGTTGCTCGCTTAATTTTGTTTGTTGCGTAGTAGCAATAAATCAATTTAGTATAGAAATACTATGATGTATAACCGTATTGCTGTTTTGCGTGCCGAGAGATCGATGAGCCGACAGATACTTGCCCGCGAGCTCGGTGTCAACCAGCAAACCGTCGGTTTCATCGAGCGTAGCGACTACGTGCCATCGCTGGAGCTGGCCTTCAAAATCGCGCGATTTTTCAACCTGCCTATCGAAGCAGTGTTCTCACCGGAGCCGTTTCGCCCTTTGAGCGAACAACTGTATGAGATGCCGCGCAAGCAAGCGTGACAAACAAAAATCGAGGAACTTTCATGTTGAATCCTGACCCGGCCAAAGTTCGTTACCTTGGCATTGACCTGCATTCCCGCACGCGCCGCCGCATTGTCGTGCTCGTCACGTGGATTCTCTTCTTTGTCGGAATGAGTGTGCTCACCTTCGCTCTGGACACTCCAGCGTTCTTCCGGAGCCACTCGGCAATCGGCCTCTATTGCGCATTGTTGTTCGCGAATTTATTCACGCTGGGCAGTGTCTTTCGAGAAGGTAGTGTACTCAAACGCTTCGATCTTCCCGTATGGCGCCTCCGCAGCCTGGGCGGAAAACAGTTCGTCCTGATCCGCGATCTCAATGGCTGGGCAAAATACCAGTATGGCGCGCCGCTTGCCGAACTTTCAGAAGAGCAGCAGCACGAGGTGCTGCTCAAATACCGCGTTGGCTCATATCTCTTTCCTGCCGACAAAAGCAAGACCCCGGAGCGTCTGGATGAACGGGAAATTGTCGTGCGCGATCAGGCTTCCAGAAATGTCCTGAGATGGATCACGCTCTTGTGTTTTTGTCTCGCCGGGTCGTATGCGTGCAAAGCGATTCCGCTTCGTCCCATAGATGTCTCCATGACCTTCATAACTCTGGGGATTGCCGCATTCATCATGCCCAAGAGCATCATCCTGTGGAACGAGCCCGATCCCCGCATCAGCGGCGATCTTCAGCCTGTAGAACAAACCCCATGATGTAACCCGCGGTCACCCCATGTCCGCGTGCGCGGACATGGGGCTTCAACGTCTCCGCCTCAGTACTTCATAGCCTTCAGATCCGCAATCATCCCCGGACCAGTAGGATTCCATCCCAGCCTCTTCCGCGTCAACGCGCTTGTCGCCGGCATATCCAGCCCCGCAAACATCGCCAGCCAGCCAAAATGCCCCTGTGCCTCCTCTGGTGAAATGCTCACCACCGGCACCTTCAGCCCAGCGCCAACCACCTCGGCAACCTCCCGCATGGTCACTCCCTCTTCCGCCACGGCATGATACTTCTTGCCCGTTTCCCCTTTTTCCAGCGCAAGCTTGTAGAGGCGGGCAACATCCGTAACATGCGCCGCCGGCCAGCGATTCTTCCCCTCGCCGATATACGGTGAAACACCTTTCTCGCGGGCTATCTGAACCACGTATGTGATCAGCCCCTGCTTCACCGGATCGTGAACCTGCGGCAGCCGCACCGTGGAGGCCCGAATACCGCGTTCCGCCAGCGCATCTGTCGCCGCCTCTGACGCTCGGGGCAGTCGAGGCGAAGGCTGATCGTCTTCCGTGGCAGAGCGTCCATCGGCCATCAGCGCCAGCCCTCCCGTCGTCAGCAGCGGCTTCTGTGTCCCCGCCAGAACCGCGCCAATGGCCTCGATCGCTGCCTTGTCAATCGCGCAATTTTCCTCAAACTTTGAGAAGTCATGAATAAACGCCAGGTGGATCACCGCATCGGCCTTTTCCGCACCCGTACGCAAGCTCGTCAGATCCGTCAAATCGCCGCGATGAATCTCCGCGCCCAACTCGGCCAGCCTCTTCGCATTGGCGTCATTGCGTGCAAGGCCAAGCACACTATGCCCCGCGCCAATCAGTTCCGGAACCACTTCCGACCCAATAAATCCCGCCGCGCCCGTCACAAAAACACGCATGATCACATCTCCTTTTGCGGGCTGGCTGGCAGGTCGGGCTTTTAACCCCGGCATGGCTGATAGGCCGGAGTTTTAACCCCGGCAACAACGGCCGCAAAAGCAACGGGGCTTTAGCCCCTGAGGTATGCTTTTCCAGCCCCGCCACAGCCTCACTATCAGCAAACTAATCCTCAAAAGCCATACGATCTATACTTCGGAATCCGTAATACCTTCGCAATCGTCCAATCTGCTAGAACTGTCCGCCCCGAACCGCCTCCTCGCAGGAGTCCTATAGATGAATCCGCTCACGGATGTGCCAGACCCGCTCTCCGACGTCCTCTCGCTCCTCAAGCCCCACACCTACGTTGCCGGCGGCTTTGACGTCGGCGGAAGCATCTCCATCCAGTTCGGCCGCCATGACGGCATCAAGTGCTACGCCGTCGAATCCGGCCAGGGCTGGCTCGCCGTCGAAGGCATCTCCGAGCCCGTGCGCCTCACCGCCGGCGACTGCTTTTTGCTCCCGCATGGCCGCCCTTTTCTGCTCGCCACAGATCTTTCCACGCCGCCCACGGACTTCCGCACCCTCCTCGCATGCAAACCCAGGCTCACCGATGGCCGTCTCGTCATCATCAACGGCGGCGGAGAATGCTGCATCGTCGGCGGCCACTTCGCCTTCACCGGCAGTCACGCCCGCATCCTGCTCGATCTCTTGCCCACCGTCGCGCACATCCGCAAGGAATCGGATAAATCCGCCATGCGCTGGTCGCTCAACCGCATGCGCCAGGAGCTAAGCGATCCGCGCCCCGGCAGCTTCCTCGTCGTCCAGCATCTTGCCCACATGATGCTCGTGCAGGCCCTGCGCCTCCACCTGGCTGGCGGTCTCCAAAACGACTCCCAATCCAGCCCGGAAAATAGAGTAGGCTGGCTCTTCGCCCTCGCCGATCCCCAGATCGGCACAGCCATTCAGGCCATGCACTCCAAACCCGCCCATCGTTGGACGCTCCACGAGCTGGCCGAAGAAGCAGGCATGTCGCGCTCCAGCTTCGCGCGGAGATTCAAAGAGACCGTCGGCAAATCCCCCATGGAATACCTCGCCCACTGGCGCATGCTCGTCGCCGCGGACAAGCTCGCAAACACGCGCAACTCCATCTCGGAAATCGCGCTCACCCTCGGCTACGAATCCGAAAGCGCCTTCAGCACCGCCTTCAAACGCACCATGGGCTGCTCCCCCCGCCAATACGCCCGAGGCTGCCCACCCGTCCCCGCATCCATCATCCATCCAGCCGCAGACAATCAGCTTGAAGCAGTAGCAGGCTGAGCCGTGGAGAAATTTATCCAGCGAAGAGAATGACGCCGCCTTCACGTTGGCCGTGAAGTAAGTCGAGAAGCTGTTAGTTCTCAGCAGGTGTCAGGTCCACGTGGTCAACGACAAGAGAGAGCACATCAACCTTAGAGGAGACGAGCTTCAGACCGTACTGCTCTTCAAGAGCAGTAAAAGGGGATGGCTGATCAGAATCCTGCTGGTCCAGACGTGCGAAGTGAAGGTCAAAGTCATACTTTCCGCCAATCCCTGTTGCATCCTTCACCGGCTGCTCCACAATCCTGGTCAACATATCGGCGAATGATCCAAGAGTGACCGATTGTGCTTTGATCTCGTTCGCGAAAAGGTACACATACGGCTGCTCTTCTGCTTTCGCTGGGGTCAGCCTTGGTCCCTTCTTTGCGACAGTCAACTGATACCCGGAGGCTTGGGTCATCGTCGTATGAGCTGCCAAATGAAGGCGCTCAGCCAAAAGCTTTTGCAGTGGCGCGTGAATTTGCTCGTAGGTCAAGCCCTGGTCCCCGGATGCAGTCGCTGCAATTGTGTATTCAGCATCTTCAAGCTGTGCGGGAATCCCTTTGATGTATCGAGGATCAACCCCGTAGGCCATAGAAAGCAGATTTCCCAGGGAGATGTTCGTGGCCCTGAACTGATGCGATCCCCACGGCGACACGGAAGTGAGCCCTCCTTCGCCAGAAGCCACCAGTCTCAGAGATGCCGTTTCGAAGCTCTGAGGCGCAGTCGCAGGGCTCACACTCTGAGGCTGCGCCATCGTTGTGAAACCGCAAAGCGTTACCATCAGCAGCGCGCGAATTGGGATTCCTGCAGCAAGACGAGACATTCCAACCCTACTTAATGCCAGCGCGAAAATTATATAAGCGTTGCGAAACCAGGAGAACCCAATTCAATGCGTCATCACCCAATCTGCTGAACCCACTGCCTCCGCCACTCCGGCGCTTCAAACGGATCGGCAAAATACTGCGTCTCATGCACAACCTTGCCCTCGCGAAACTCCATAATGCTCACCGTAAACGCCCGCCGCTCCTGATAGTGGATCGTGTATTCGGTAACCCACAAATCACCCGCGCCCACAATCCGCTTCACCTCAAACCCTGAAGGCTTGCCCGGGTGATGACTCCGCAGCGCCTGCAAATTCTTCCGCCCAAAAATCCGCTCGCCTGACTGCGGATAATCGCAAACCGCATCGTCCGCGTAAATATCGTGTTCCGCATCCGCATCACCCGCCGCCGAAGCACCCCAATGCGCATTCAGTGCCTCGCGTATCTGTTCTTCACGCATAGTGCCTCCTGGTGTTACTTTTTTTCAAGCTCATGAAACCCGCGGAATAAACCCCGGGCTCCCCGTATTCACCACATCATTCAGTCTCTGCCGAGTCGGAATGTTTCTAGCACCATCCCGCCGTGACGGAAAGCCTACTTTCACGCCACCGATAGCAGCGCGCAGGGGAAAAAATCGCAGCCAAAGCATTCTTTGCAGAATCGAACTGCTAAAATTGGCCTCGCTTCCCAAGCCACCTTCTTCCTATCTTAGAGCAACGACAGAGCTAGCCGCGGGTAGTGCAGGATCAGGATTGACTAAATTGTTGCCCGGAGCTGGACTGCTCTTGGATGGTGCAGCTGCAAAACATGACAATGACGAAATGATGGCTGATTATCAAGAATGCATGGAGCATAACTGATGGAAGACGAGAACACTAATGATGTTTCGCAGGATCCTTTGGAGGATGTTTCGGCGGATACTGTGAAGATATGGGCAGTGATATCGTTCTTGCTTACACTCCCGGCTATGGCAATTCTGAGTCACTACATTGATCCGGGAAGAGGACGAGCAGCTGGGATAGCACTGGGGTTCATGATTTTTTCAGTTACGGCGTTCTGGTACCTGAGAAGGCATGTCTGGTTTTGGATGAGTATTGCGATCCTAATAATTGTCCATGTCGCTCTGATCGTCTTCGTTCCTTGGAGTAATAGGAGCCTTCCAGCTCCACTTCTTTGGCCAATTGGCATTGTAGATTTTGTAGCTATATGGGGGTTTATCAAGCTGATCGAGAAGCTGATGCTCAAGAGAATGGGGAAAGGTTTCTCGAAGAGCTGATACAGGGTTATTCAGATCTTCGAGCCTTAGCAACCCCAAGCCATAAGGAGCCGACAATGCTTTCTGAACTTCTGCCGCTAACAACATCCACAGCCGATGCCCCAGCCTACTGGTTCCTCAATAGTCTCAACATCGTCCTGGCAACAAGTGAATCCACAGGCGGCGCATTTTCGCTGGTTCACCATACAGCGCCTCCGGGCCATGCCACGCCTTACCACCTCCACCATGTCGAGGACGAGGCATTCTTTGTGCTCGACGGCGAGTTTACTTTCATTTGTGAAGGAAAGAAGACAGTTCTCGGTCCGTCCGGATACATATTCCTGCCACGCAATCGTCCGCACGGAATCCGGTGCACCAGCGCCACTCCCTCCACCATGCTTATTTTGGCAATGCCAGGCACCGGATTTGTAGGAATGATGACAGAGATGGCCCAGCCTGCCGAGCAGCGCATTCTTCCCACACCCACCACGCCGGACTTTGAAAAGCTGACAATGCTCTGCGCCAAGTACAAGATCGATGTTCTAGGACCGCTACCCGACTGATCGGATGAAAGCTTCGCTCAGAATGACGTTACTTTCGCCTGTGCAGTCACACCGCTGGGGCTCAAGTGCGAGATCAGGGTTACAAGATCAGTATTACGGCTGCGCTGAGACTGGCGCCGAGGCAGATGCCGAATGTATCGGCGTGGGCAGCTTTACGGTAGCCGCTGCTCCCGGATCGTCGCGCAGCTTCAGATAAAGCGTCGCTCCATCTGTTGGGGTTGGCACGGCAAACTCGTCCTGCGAGAACCCGCTCGGAACATCGACTGACTTGGCGAAATCTTTTCCCGAGCCGAACGACTGCACTAGAAAGAGATTTTTTCCGCTCACCGCGCAGGTCGCCGCATCGGCGGTCGTGCACTTGACCTCGCTAATCTCGGGCGTCCTGACCAGGATACCCAGCCGCGTCCAATCACCCATGCTTCCGTCTTCCGCTATCGGCCGCATAGCGAGCGGGCCGAACGCCGATTGTCCAAACGCCTTCAATGGATCCAGCGTCACCACCGCCGTGTGATCATCCTGCAGCACCAGGCTATTGTCCGCAAGTGACAGCACTGTCCTGCCGCGTTGGTTGGTCGTAGCGACCTCTATCTTTTGCGTAGGCGGAAACACATCTTTCGTCGTAACCACGAAGGTCAGCTTTCCGTGCAGCGGGATCTCATCCTTGCCGCTCAGTACAACCTGAAACGTTCCATTCTCTTGCGCCGCGGACGCGTTCATAGACACCAGCGTCAAGCCTGGCCTGGCCGCTGCGGCCGTAACTTTAACCGGCAACACGCGCCCATCCTTTAGCTTTACCTTCGCCTCATCGCCATCTTTCGGAGTGACAGCAGCCTTCGCCTCCAGGTGTACCGTCGCGTCATCGCTTCCGGCAGCGGGAGTAAAGGTCTGCCCACCCAAGTCCAACGAAACAACGCTGGCCAGTCCCTTGCCCGTGAGCACTGCGGTCTGGTCTCCTGCGTGGATCGTGAATGCATCCAGCTTGATATTCGCGTTGTACGCCGTGAGGGGAATGTGCTCTTGATTTTCATTACCGAACTGCTTGATGCCTAGCGAATATCCGCCCGGCTCTACGCTCTTCAGCGACACATTGAGCGCGAGGGTGTCTTTCTGCAACTTCTCTCCATCACCCTTCGCCGGCTCGTACTTTACATTGACATCCTTGGCGTCTTTCGCGCCCTGTGCCGGGCTGAGTGCAATATGCTCCACGCAAGCCGTTCCATTTCCGCTAAGCGTCAGCTTGCTGTCCTGACCCGCCATCAGCTTCGTGTCACCAACAATCTTCCAGTCTTTGCCATCCACCTGCTGCAGATTGACCGTCGGCCCCTCGAAGTGGTCAAACCCCCAGAAACCCTCCACCGTCCCCGTGATCGTCAAGTCTGTCGATGAACCCATCTTGCCCTGCAGCTTCACCGCATCGTTCGCCTTGGCCGCCCAATCGTCCAGCGGTTTCCGTTCTTTATCCGTAGCCACCACCAGTCCGCCCTGGTCCGCATCCGCAGTCAGCGGCAGGTCCACAGGAGCGCCAGTCCGGTTGAGGTGCAGCACCATGTCATGCGCCAGCGACGTCGAGAACACCAGCGGAGCCCCTTCGATCGCCATGACCATCTTCGGGTTCTTCAGGCACGACACTTCATCGGCATTGCTCGGCTTAAGCGGCGGCAGCTTGGCGGCCTGCACAGCCGGCAGCGCAATTACCATAACCGTCTTCGGATTCAGGAAGGAGGGCGGCGTATTCAGCTTGAGATTCAGAGTGGAACCCTCCGGCAACGAAAGAGCCGGAATGTACTGAAACTGCGCCGTCTTCATCAGGTTGACGATATGAACCACATCCACAATGACGCCCACATACGCGGAGTAGAGTCCGTAGCCTGCCTGCGGCGTATACGACGCGTTGCTGGCTAGGTCCTGTGCGGTCCCAGACGAGAGCGCTTCCGACACCGTCATCTCATGCCCGTCATTCAACAGCACCGGGACGCTGCCCTGCGTTAGGCATGTTACCTGCTGCTCCACCGGCTGCTTGAAACAATCCGGATTTGGCTTCAAATCCAGCGTTGTCGCCAGCTTCGCCGAACGGTCGGCAATGACCTTGGGATCTTTCGAATCAACCTTCTTCATCGCCGCAAGATAGTGTTGTATCCGCTGCTGCTCGAACGACGCCTCGTTCAGCCCGGCATCCGCACGGATAAATAGCCCCGGTCGCCCGCGTACGGCTCCTCGCAACGTCTTGAAATCACCACCGGTCTCCGGTGCAATGAACATCAGCGCCTGCTCTGCACCCTGTGGCACGGTGATCACCGTACCTTCGGCGGTCTTCTTGTCCCATGTCTCGATCTCGTGGAACCAGTCCTCGGGTGGTTCATTCGTCGTCCCACGTAAAAAAGCTACGATCACCAAAAGGTGATTGGACTGCGTCGAAGGCAGATCCGCCTTGATGCGAAGCTTGTCTCCTGCCAAAAGGTTCGGCACCTGGGCAATAGGCAGTTTCATGCCTCCCCGTTCCACCTGCACATCCACCTTGGGACCCGGCAGGTCGAACTTAACCGCGTCATCTGCCCACCCCTGCGAACCCCCTCCGAAAACTCCCACCAATCCAGCAATGAGACAAACGACACGAGTAATACCCTTCATCACAATTTCGACCTCGGCGAGTTTCCGTCATTCATTACGATGCTCACAGTTTTGGTGCCGTTGTACTGTGCGGCAAGCCACTGTGCCATAGGAGCCGATGCAGTTGTAAAGTCAATAAATACAAAGATCTGATTCTTCACCGAGAGGAACAATGTGAGAGTTCCTGTTATTGTCGAAAGCGAATAAGTCGCGAGAAACGAATATATACGAAGTAAACTTCCGGCTAGCCTGACTTGCTCTTTGCACGAACGGTGGGAGACGTACGACCTTTTTATAGCCTTGGCTTTGTCTAATAGACCTTATTACCTTGTCCTGCCTCAACCACCATGCCCACCGCTTCTTCCGCATTCTCCGCCACCCGCATCAGCCCCCGGTTCTGCGCCTTCAGAAATCCTTCGCGCACAGCCAGGTCAAGAAAGCTCAACAGCCCATCCCAATAGTTCAGCGTATTGATCAGGATGCACGGCTTCGCATGAATCCCGAGCTGCGCCCAGGTAAGCACTTCCATCAGCTCATCGAGCGTCCCGTACCCTCCGGGCAAAATCAGAAAAACATCGGCCAGCTCCACCATGCGCGCCTTGCGCTCGTGCATGGACGAAACCGGCTCCAGTCGCGTCAGCCCCACATGCGCAATCTCACGGCCCGAAAGCACCTCCGGCAGCACGCCGATCACCTCGGCCCCGCCGGTCAGCGCAGCATCGGCCACCGCACCCATCAGCCCGCAATTCGCCCCGCCATACACCAGCCCCAGCCCCGCCGCGGCAATGGCCTTGCCAAGCGCCTCAGCCTCAGCCAGGTACGCGGGATTGTTGCCCATCGCAGAGGCACAGTAAACGGCAATGCGGCGTAACGCATGAGATGTAACAGGGGACTGAGCGTAATTTGTCATTTCCCCTCAGAATATCCGCACACCGCCTGGTTACTTTGGTCCAATGCCCTTTCGTACCGTCCTTACCCTTCAGATAGTTTGCATAGAATTAACCCCATTTGTGCTTTACTAATAATCAGCAGGGAAAAGTGACGGCCCGAATCCATCCCGGATTCGGGCCGTTTTATTTTCACGGCACACCAGCCGAAAGGAGGAGCAATGACTCAAATCTCCTGCAGTCCCTTAGTCCCCATAGTCCCTTCAGTCCCCCTGTGCGGCATAGGAACTGTGCCGCACAGATCTGCACAGTCCTGCAATGAAGATCGCATAAAGATTTTTATAAGGAGTGTGGAACCTTCCGCAACCCAAACAAAAAACATCACTTCAGAAACAGCCTTGCACAGGATAACTCGCCGAAAATCCGAATTCCCCGCAACAGGTAAACTGGTTAAGGACTCTTCCCACCGGACCGCAGCTTTGCCCTCTCTTGTTGCCAAACTGAACCCCCAGCAGCGCGAAGCTGTCGAAACCGCCGAAGGTCCGCTCCTCATTCTGGCCGGCGCAGGCTCGGGTAAAACCCGCGTCATCACCAGCCGCATCGCCTGGCTGATTGAAGAGAAAGGCGTCGCTCCGGATTCAATCCTCGCCGTGACCTTCACCAACAAGGCCGCCTCCGAGATGGGAGAGCGCGTGGAGCGGTTGATGGGCCACGCGAGTCTGGCCAAACCGCTCATCTCCACCTTCCACTCGCTCTGCGTCCGCATTCTCCGCCGCGACATCGAAGCCCTGCAGGTAAACGGCCAGGGCCTCACACGCACCTTCGCCATCTACGACGAAAACGACCAGCAGAACATCGTCAAGCAAGTCATGCGCCGCATGGGCCTCGATACCAAGCAGCTCACACCGCGCAACGTACTCGGCAAAATCTCCTGGGCCAAGAACCACATGGTCGATCCGCAGGAGTTTTACCTCGAATCCAAGGACGCAAACTCCGAGCGCATCGCCCACATCTACCGCCAGTACAAAGACGAGCTCAAAAAGAACAACGCGCTGGACTTCGATGACCTCCTGCTCGAAGCTGCCCGCCTGCTCAAAGTCTCTGAACCAACACGCGAGCGCTACCAGCGCCGCTATCGCTATCTGTTGGTCGATGAGTACCAGGACACAAACCGCCCGCAGTATGAGCTGATGAAGCTCCTCGCCGGAGAAGCAAAGAACGTCTGCGCCGTAGGCGACGAAGACCAAAGCATCTACTCCTGGCGCGGCGCAGACATCCGCAACATTTTGGAGTTCGAAAAAGATTTTCCCAACGCCAAGATCGTCCGCCTCGAACAGAACTACCGCTCCACCCAAACGATCCTCGAAGCAGCAGGCGCAGTCGTCGCCAACAACCTGCGCCGCAAGGGCAAGAAGCTCTGGACAGACCGCCAGGGCGGATCGCAGATCGGCTACTACGAAGCCCCCGACGGCGAAAATGAAGCACTCTTCATAGCCGACCGCATCCAGAAGTTCTTGCGCGAAACCAGCGCCGAGGGCGAACAAGGCAAGTGCGCCGTGCTTTACCGCACCAACTCGCAGTCGCGTCTGGTCGAAGAAGCGTTACGTCGTTACGGCGTCCGCTACACCATGGTCGGCGGCTTCAGCTTTTACGATCGCGCGGAAATCAAGGACCTGATGGGCTACCTGCGCCTGGTGGCGAATCCGCATGACTCCATGGCGTTGCAACGGGTGATCAACGTCCCTGCGCGCGGCATCGGCGCAACCACGCTGGCCACGTTGGAGCGGCTGGCACTTGAAACAAACACGTCCACATGGGAAGCAATGTCCTCGGCAATCAAAAACAAGCTGATTCCCACACGCGCACTCATGGCCCTTGAGAGCTTTCAGCAAATGATGGTAGACGCGCAGGCCATGATGGACCCGGATTTCGCAGGCAAGCTCGCCGACGACGTAGGCGCAGCAGCAGTCGACGAAGGTGACACGGATTTTTCGTTTGGAGCAGAAGCATCGAGCGATGAAAGCACGGAATTCAGCTTCGGCGACAACAACGATGCCGACTCTGCGCAAATGCCGCTGCTCGATTTTTCCAGCTTCTCTCCATTTGCATCGTCAGAGAAGAAAACCGAGCCGAAGAAGGCATTTCTAAAAATCCCAAAGCAGACTGAGACCGCCGCGGAAGCAAACCAAGGCACAAAAGAACGGGAGCCATTTAGAACCCCAGGCGATGCCGCAACGTTACCCGAGCTGATCCGCTTCGTAATCGATCGCTCCGGATACATCAAAGCCCTTGAAGCAGAAGGCTCGCCAGAGGCCATCAGCCGGATTGAAAACCTGAAGGAACTCGCAAACGCAGCGCATGACGCCGAAGTTCGCGGAGAAACATTGGCGGAATTCCTCGACCACGCCGCGCTGGCCTCAGACGCGGATCAGTTCGACCCAGAAGCGCGCGTGACACTCATGACGCTGCATGCAGCCAAGGGCCTGGAGTTCCCGCTGGTCTTTCTTGCCGGCATGGAGGAAGGCCTGTTTCCGCACTCGCGCACGCTCAACAATCCGGAAGAACTCGAAGAAGAGCGCCGGCTCTGCTACGTGGGCATGACGCGAGCCATGAACACACTCGTGTTGACACGCGCCCACTATCGCCGCCGCTACGGCAACGACGCGCCGGAGCAGAGCATTCCTTCGCGGTTCCTCGAAGAGATCCCACCGATGCTGATGGAGAACCTCAGCCCACGCGGGCAGGCATCGCCAGGCTATCGATCCGCATTCGGCGCAGGACGCCGCGGTAACGAAAATGAATTCGGCGATCAGCACTTCGATTACGAGAATGAAAATCAAGAAAGGCCGAAGCTTACCTACAGCTACGGCAACAACAGCAATGCCAGTCCTAAAAGCAAAAGCCCAGGAGCACCGCCAGATACAGGATCTCTCGACAACATCGCGCGGTTCTTCGGCGGCAAGGGCGGTGCATCGAAACCAGGTGGCTTCACGCGACCCGCAATGGATCTGCCCGAGCCCACCGGCGCAGCCGGCCTGAAGAAAGGCCAACGCGTGCGTCACACCAAATACGGCGAGGGCACGGTGCTCATGCGCGAGGGCGAAGGCGAAGATGCCAAGCTAACCGTGATGTTCGCGCGCCACGGCATGAAGAAGCTAATGGAAAAATTCGCCAATCTCGAAAGACTGTAGCGCCTATTCAACGGTAACCGACTTCGCAAGATTCCGCGGCTGATCCACATCCGCCCCTCGTCGCACAGCAATGTAGTACGCCAGCAACTGTAGCGGAACCACTTCAAGAATCGGCGCAAGCAGCTCCGGAGCCGGCGGAATAAAAATCGCCTGCTCCACAAGTGAGCCAATCGTCGAATCGCCCTCCGTGGCAATTGCAATCACGCGGCCCGAGCGCGCCGTGACCTCCTGAATGTTTGAGAGCGTCTTTTCATAGCGCAGCTTCGATGCCGGATCGGCCTCATCGCGCGTGGCCAGCACCACAACCGGCAGCGTCTCGTCGATCAATGCATTTGGTCCATGCTTCATCTCGCCCGCCGGGTAGCCTTCAGCGTGAATGTAAGAGATTTCCTTGAGCTTCAGCGCGCCTTCCAGTGCGATAGGGAAGTGAACGCCTCGCCCAAGATAGAGAAAGTCACGCGCATTCGAAAAGTTCACCGCAAGCTTCTCGCATTGGTCTGACGCCGAGCGCAAAATCTCCTCGATCTTCGCAGGAACTTTGATCAGCTCCTCCATCAGCGCAACCGATTGCGCCTTGTCAAGATGATTGCGCAGCTGTCCAAGCTTCAGCGCCAGCAGAAACAACGCGGTAAGCTGCGAACTAAACGCCTTTGTAGACGCCACACCAATCTCCGGCCCCGCATGCGTGTAAACAACTCCATGCGCCTCACGCGCCACCATCGCGCCCACCACGTTGCAGATGGCAATCGTCTTCGATCCAAGCGCCTTCATCTCGCGCTGCGCCGCAAGCGTGTCCGCGGTCTCACCGGATTGCGTTATCAGCAGGCCCAGCGCAGCGGGGTCGGGAATAGGATTGCGGTAGCGGTACTCGCTCGCATAGTCCACATCCACAGGCAGCCGCGCCAGCCTCTCAATCATGTATTTACCGGCCAGCGCCGCATGCCAGCTCGTACCGCAGGCTGCAATGTTGATGCTCGCAGCGCGTGCCAGCTCCTCATCCGGCAGATCCATCTCTCCAAGAAATACCTTGCCGGAATCAAGCGAGATGCGCCCCAGCGTTGTATCGCGAATTGCGCGCGGCTGCTCCCAGATTTCCTTGAGCATGAAGTGTTTAAAGCCGCCCTTTTCCGCCTGAATTGGATCCCAGTGAATGCGCGTCAGCTCTCGCTGAACAGGATTGCCGTCAAAGTCAGTAAAGCTCACACCCTGCGGCGTAAGAACGGCCATGTCGCCATCGGCCAGAAAGACCATATTGCGTGTGTAGTGCAAAATCCCCGGTACGTCGGACGCGATAAATGACTCGCCCTCACCCACCCCGATCACCACAGGAGGCCCCGACCGCGCAGCAACAATCTTGTCCGGTTCGGAGGCAGAAAGAACGCCCAGCGCAAAGGCGCCAGTGAGTAGCTTCACCGCTCGCTGCACAGCATCTTCCAGCTTCAGCGGAGCGCCCGCATTTTCAGCATCCTTCAGGATCTGCTCAATCAGGTGCGCAATGATTTCAGTGTCGGTCTCGGTAACAAATTTATGCCCAAGCCCGATAAGCTCGCGCTTCAGTTGCAGATAGTTCTCAACGATGCCGTTATGCACAACGACAATGCGCCCAGTGCAGTCCCGGTGCGGATGCGCATTCTCTTCCGTAGGCCGTCCATGCGTAGCCCAGCGCGTGTGGCCAATGCCATAGGTCCCATCAAGAGGGTGGTCTTTGAGAACAGCCTCAAGGTTCTGCAGTTTGCCCGCAGCCCGGCAGACCTCCAGCAGTGCTCTCTCAGGGCTGCCCACGGCAATGCCCGCTGAATCATAGCCGCGATATTCCAGGCGGCGCAAGCCTTCCACAATGACAGGAACAACTTTTCGAGAGCCGACATAGCCGACAATTCCGCACATGGCTTGATTGTATGGGACGGCTTTTAGTGCGAAATGAACGCGTCGAGGCGACGGCGGGAGCGCCCTGCTACTCCTCTATGCGGTATGTAAACTCTTCAATAACGGGGTTCGTCAGCACGTCGCGGGCAATCTTTTCCACCTGCTCGCGGGCTTGGTCGTCGGTAAGGGCGCCATCCAGATCCACCACAAAGTATTTGCCCTGGCGAACCGCCTCTACCTTGTCGTAGCCGATCTTGCGGAGGGCATTCTGGATGGTCTGGCCCTGTGGGTCCAGGACCGAAGTTTTCAATGTAACGTAGACATGCGCCTTCATCATCCCTGATTATAGTAGTTAAGCTGCACTTACAGGCGGTCCGCAAAAAGCAGCCAGCTGTTTATCACGGAATTTTTCTATTGGTCATGGATATGCATCTAATCTAAAAAGATACAGAACTGCCATTTTCAACATTTCAATATGTCTGCCCTTGCGGACTGGGCCCAAAGAGAGAATAGGAGAAAGAAGATCATGGTGAATTACCTCGAGTTGCCGATCGGTGACCGCTTCCCGGAGGTGTTTCGCGCGGTTATTGAGATTCCCAAGGAAGGGACGCAGAAGTTCGAGTACGACAAAGAACTCCACGTCTTCAAGCTCGACCGCAATCTGCATTCGCCCGTCCATTACCCCGGCGATTACGGCTTCATCCCCTCCACGCTGAGCGAGGATGGCGATCCGCTGGATGTGCTCGTGCTGGTGCCCGGCCCCAGTTTCCCCGGTTGTGTCCAGGAGGTTCGCCCCATCGGCGTGCTGGAAATGCTGGACCAGGGCGTTCCCGATGAAAAAGTGCTGGCGGTGGGCAAAAACAATCCGCGCTACTCGAATGTGTGGAATTACACAGATATCTATCCGCACATGCTCAAGGAGATCACGCACTTCTTTTCGATCTACAAGGATCTGGAGCTCAAACGCGTCGAGATCAAAGCATGGCATGATGCTGCTCATGCGCGGGACAAGGTCATCGAATGCGCGCGTCGCTTTGAAGAGAATGCCGCACGCAAAGGGGTGGCCGCCGAAGTTTCAGCCGACAAGCTGCTCAAGGCCGACAAGTAAGGTTCTGATCCAAACATTACACGCCGTCCCGCGGGCTAAGTATCGTTCCGCAGGACGGCGTTCCGTTTTGTACAAAGGTTATTCCGTCGCTGGCGCAGGAATCTCTCTGTTCCGTCCAGCGCGTGGAGTAGCAAAGCGGTAGAGCAGCGGTCCCAGGAGCGCCACTATCAGCGAGAAAAGTAGCGCGGAGATCGATTCGCCGCCTAGCTTTACCTCGTCTGTGCGTGAGGCATAGAGCGCATAGATCATCAGCGCCGCAGGCCCCAGGCCTAGCAGGCATGCACAGGCCAGGTTGCCGGTCTTGAACGGTCGCGCCAGGGCAGGCTCGCGAAGACGCAGCACTACCAGCGCCACAAACTCCAGCATCAAACTTGTTCCATACAGAACAATGTCGATGGTGATGAGCTTTTCAAATGGCAGCTTCAACGCCAGCGCCCACGCCAGGCCGCACAAAATCACGCTCACCCACGGCACGCCACGGCTGTTGCGTCTGGCCACAAAGCGCGGCAGCATTCTGTCCTCCGCCATCGCCATCGGCAGCCGCGAATAGCTCATGACCAGCGCATTGAACATGCCCACGCCCGTGATCACACCGCCCGCAGCCACGGCCCAGCCCAGCCAATGTCCGATTCCAGCCCCGCCAATCTGCGTTGCCGCCGAAATCCAGTCGCCGGTCTCGAAGTTTGTTACGCCCAGCCCGGCCAGCGCCATCGCAGCAAGCGGCAGAATGTACGTCACCGTCACCAGCGCCGTCGAGACAATCATCGCTCGCGGATACACCTGCTGTGGATTGTGAACCTCCTGCGCCACGGTGGAAGCATTGTCCCATCCCATGTAATTCCACATGGCTACCAGCACCGCTGTCGAAAGTGCCGTGCTTGACGCCGGTCCGCTCCACTGCACCGCCGGGTGCAGCGTAAAGCCGTGCCAGAAACCGAGCGTAACAAACACCACAAAAGGCGAGAGCAGTAGCACGGACATCCATACTGAGCCATCGCCAACAGCCGGCGCGCCCCACAAATTCCAGATGCAGCACAACGCCACGATGGCTAATGACCACATCCAGCCGCGCCGGCCCGCTGTCAGTGCTGGATCAAACTTCCCCAGGTATTCCACGGCAAAGGCTGGATAGATAGCCATGTCGAAGACGCTGGCAGAAAGCGAAAGCCATCCTTCCTGGTAGCCCCAGAACGGCCCCAGCGCACGCCGCACCCAGATGTAAAAGCCGCCGTCTGCGGGAATCGCGCTTGCGAGTTCTCCGATCATCAGCGCTGTAGGCAGGCTCCAGATAATGGGCAGCAGCAGCAGAATCAGAATGGCACGCGCAAAGCCTGCACCGCCCAGAATGTCCTCAATGGCGTATGGCCCTCCCGACACCATGAAGAAGGTGGCCGCGACAAGCGGAAGCAGATGCATTTTCCGGCGAGTCGGCGAAGAGGTGAAACGCATGAATGTGAATCTAACAAGAACTTCTACGCATACAAAGCAGGAAAGTGGCCTGCGAGAAAGATTTCCTGCGTTCTAAAACACTTCCCGATATCCCCGGCCTCGGCACAGTTGGCAGAAATGATCTCCGCGCCCCCGGCAGTCAAGGCATTGAATCCGGCCAGCGCCATTGCAATGCACGCATAGGCTCCCAGAGGCTTCTCCGTTTCCGTTACACCGTACGCACTTGATCTGTCCGTTTGAAATGCAACGGAGGCAAGGGGACCGCCCCGTGGCGCTGCATCGATGGCACTCATGCCGGGAGAACATGGCAAGTCCTCATATCCATTTCTGACTGTATTGTTTTTGTTCGTTGCTTGCCGGGTAGGAACTCACTTTAGCACCGCGATAGTGAAACCATGAGTAAAATTCGCCTCCGCCTGGCCTGTGTTGCATGATCGGAAAATATGTCGGAATTGGTCGATTCCGACAGTTGACTCCAGTATCGGTTATAATCAGCTGAACAGCCGGAGAGATGGCCGAGTGGCTGAAGGCGGCGGTTTGCTAAACCGTTATAGGGCCTAAAAGCTCTATCGGGGGTTCGAATCCCCCTCTCTCCGCCAGTAAAATCTAGGGCTTGCAACTCGCACAATCTAAAGCAAATCCTCTTCCCGCCAAGCGGATTGCGAGCCCGCCAATTTCATTCCTCATCATTCCATTTCACTCAGCTTGACCCGGCTATAGTGACAAAACAGTGTAGGTTGCAGCCATGTGCAGCTCCGTCGTGAACCTGTCACTATCGACTCAAAGGCTTCGGCTCCCTTCAGCCCCCTGCCCTTCGTCCGTCGCTCCTCTGACTATCCTGCGTGTCAAGGTAAAGGGCTTTACATCCCTTCCCTGCAGTTGTTCCTTCAACTTGTCCCAAACTTCGTCAGCGCATTGATCGCCGGTGGCGTTGACGTGTGCCACTGCTTCCTCAGCAATACCAGGGAGAGCTACTGCGAGTGCCCCCACGCTTGGAGTCTTACCGGCAGCCCATTCCTGCAAGGTTTTGCGGGTTCCAGAGTCAAAATGCGGACTGGACTTTACCGCGTCCGCCAGATTTCTGAATGACTCTCTGACCTCTACTGAAAAATGGACTGTCATTTCCCGTGAGTCGATTTCTGTAGCCTTGCGTACGTGTTTCGTCATGGGTTTCTCCGTTGTGTCGGCACGGGATCTACGGCGGCCGAGAGACGAAGACCATAGGGGAAGGCGGAGCCAATTCAAGTTAAGGTTTTTTGACGGGCGATGGGCCCGGACATCGAGACTTATACTGGCCTCTATGGCATTGCAGGACATTCTGGCTCAAATTGATGAAGAAATTGCCAACCGACAGAAAGCGCGCGCTCTTCTCGCTGCCTCTGGCCTCCTAACCGCTGCGCCAGCAGCCCGTCGAGGCAGGCCCAAAAAGAGTGCCGCTGCCCCCTCCCCTACCAAGTCTGGCAAAAAACGAAATCTCTCTCCAGAGGGCCGCGCCCGCATCGCGGAAGCTGTAAAGCGCCGCTGGGCCACGCAGAAGGCGAAGCAGAAAACCAAACCGTAGTGGATTACACCTTCGTTCGTTTCTTCCGCGCGTTTGAAAATATCCGAAGGCAATCCAATTCCAATCAGGAAACGGGGGGCAGTACGTTTGCCATTGGATTTCTAATAGACAACGGAAGGCAATCCGATGCCAATAGGAATACAGATAGAAATATGTTTGCCATCAAATATCGGATAGCCCACTGGTGTCCATTGGATATCCGATAGATATCCGTATGCCATCTGATTTCACTTGAGTATGGAATAGCCTTCGGCTAGAGTGCCCGCCATATGTAATAGCGGTGAGGACTCTGTATGCCAACTATTGTGTTCGCAAATCCTAAAGGCGGCGTCGGCAAATCTACAGCAGCTGTGCTGTTGGCGACAGAACTGGCAAGCCACGGTGGTTCCGTAACCATGATTGACGCCGATCCAAACCGTCCACTCACTCAGTGGGCCGCGCGTCCGGGCAAAACCAGACAAGTTGATTGTGATCGACACCACCACCGAGGAATCGATCATCGATACCATCGAGAAATCAGCCATTCAAACTCAATTCGTCATTGTCGATCTGGAAGGAACGGCGTCGATGATGTCTGGTTATGCGATGAGCCGAGCAGATCTTGTCATTATCCCAGCGCAAGGGTCTCATCTGGATGCGACTGAAGCGGTGAAGGCTATCAAACTCGTTCGGGGCCAAGAGAAGGCCTTTCAGAAGAAAATCCCATTTGCCATCCTATTCACGCGCACCAGCGCTGCAATTCGCCCGAGGACGCTGCAAAGCATCGAAACGGAATTCGCTCAAAATGGCGTTCCTATGTTTGGCACCCAAATTCACGAACGCGAGGCGTATCGTGCTGTATTTGCCTTTGGCGGGACGCTCGCCAGCCTTGATTCATCGCAGGTCGCCAACTTACCCGCAGCCAGGCAGAATGCCCGCGCATTCGCAGGTGAGGTTATCGAGACTCTCAAGAAGAGCGCGACTGCTAAGAAGCAAGAAGAGGTTGCATGATGCCGAACATTCGCGCCAGCGTATTCGGAGAAGATGCGGACTCAGCGCTCGACGTTGGTGCTTTCTCCCCCAAGACTTCGATAGATACCGAGGCGCCACCGGTTGAGAAGGTAAAGGAGGTATCGAAAGCAGCCCAATTCTCAAGCCGCCAACCGGTCGCCCCTAAGCCTGAAAAACAACACAAACGTCTCCCACGCGTCTATCGCACCGGCCGGAACGTACAGTTTGGTGCGAAGGCCTCGCAAAAGACGATAGACAGTATCTATGACGTCACGGCGCAGCAAGACTGGGTCTTAGGAGAGACTTTGGAGAACGCTATTGAAGCGCTCAAACGCGAACTCGCGCGCAAGAAATAGGCTCAGCCGTTTCTCGCAAGAATGAAATTCCGCAAGCAGAAGCCACGTAGTGAGTAGGCTAAGCTACTTGTCCCTTGATGAATTCCTGAATGTCGGCTTCTGGAGCACCGGAAGCGCGCATGGCTTTTACTGTGCCGTCTATCCGGTCCTGCAGTGAAGGGGAGGGGAGACTTTTCGATTCAGTGCCCACTGGAGTTTCAGCCTTTCCGCGTAAGCGGGCCATACGGCCGATCTTGACTTGTTTCAGTTCGTTATACGCCGCTTGCAAGTCGGGTACATCCTTACGCCACCATGCCACTCGGAACCCGGTCACGAGTCCACGTAATTGTCCACCTTTGCGGACTGCTTCAATTGATACACCGAAATCAGCTAGCCCGTTTACTTCCAGAGCGGCAGGGTGAATAACTCTTTGCAGCAAATTCGGTATACGTTCCAACTTTCCATCGGGCACTCCAAGGAGTGCGCGGAAATCCTCGACAGTGAATTCTTCCTGCCAAACATGGGTCAGATTAACGCGAGCCGTAATCAATTCGTAAAGAGCCAGCGCGTACTTGGAAGTGAAAGCAAATACTATAGCGCTCCGCACGCGGCCCCACAAAGTTGAGTCCTTGATGATCTCGCGCATTCCCCGTGAAAAGCTATAAACGACCTGCCCAGCCGGATTATTGTCATCATCGCTGACGGTCGTGTCTGAAAGGATCTGTACCATTTTGGTGGCCGGTGCGCCCTTGCTATCTTTTGTCGGCACCTCAACGACCGTCTTCATCAGGCGAAGGATGGAATCCTTCACTCGCTCACCACCCTTATGCGCGCCACGTAGATCGGAGATGCCGATGACGTGAGTGATGTCGTCGCAGAGCTTCGCGCCGGCATTCGCGTAAAGAACATTCATCACGCGGCGATCCTGTAACGACAGTCCGCCAGTGCCGCGAATTTCTATGAGCTCACGAGCTTTAGCAAACTCATCGCCGTTTGGCTTTTGATCAATGTTTCTGTATCTCACAAGGGTATGGGATACCTGTATCGTAACCTTGTGTCAACGACGAGGTTACGTTATATGGCCCCCGAAAAGTTACGATAACGCACCCGGTCCCCCAAGAAGTTACGTTAGAAATGGATGTAACGAACACTGCATGGATCGCAACGGTGTGTCATTCCGCTACAGGAGCAATGGTCAACGTATAGGCCTGCAAAAGAGCGATAACTTCCCCCGAAAAGTTACGATGCGCAGCTCTTCCCCCAAAATGTTACGATCACAAGCTTGTCGTGAGAACGGCACTCACTAACAATTGCAGAGCAAACCCTCGCGATATGCTCTTTATGGCGATTCTGTGCAATCCGCACATATCCCCAGTATCACTCCCCCGAGAAGTTACGATACGATTCCCATCCCCCAAGAAGTTATGATCGTCGGCCGACGATGAACGCGGCGCTCAGCACCAGCCCTAACGCATGTTTCCAGATAGAGAGCAGATGGGTCGTACCGGTGTTCCGCAGAATTCCTGAGTAGCATCCCCCGGAAAGTTACGTTACGCCCCCGACAGGTTTTGATAGCCCCCCGAGAAGTAATGCAAATCCCCCGAAACGTTACGATCACTCTCGGAACGGTTTGAATTTTCGCGTTTTTTTTTGATGAGGAAACTTGAATTTATGAATTTGAATTCTTAGATGGTGGATAACTGCACACCCATTTTAGAACTTATCCGTGAATAGCTGTGGTCTGCCTCCAGCAAATCATGGCTGCGGCCAGTGACAGCAGAGCCACGTAGCTCTCTTCGGTCTTTTCGAAGCTGACCAGTAGTTTTCGAAAT
>NZ_JBEKYX010000047.1:0-30743 GCF_049510455.1 Occallatibacter sp.
TAGTCACCGATGGCGATTCCCAATGCTTTGCCGGGTTTATCGAGGCCGAGTTTGTGCGCTTCTTTGGTAAAGTGGCCGTTGCCGTCATTGTGATAAACAAGCATCGAGATTGGATCAAACACATCGGGGTGGCAGTAGCCGCGATTCTCCGGCGGCCCGCACCACTTATCATCCCAGTCCCACGTGACGTAGCGCAGAACCACCAGATCGAGCAGACCGTCGTTGTCGAGATCGACCCATGCGGCGCTTGAAGACCAGCCGCTGCCAGCCACGCCTGCGGCGGCCGTTACGTCGGTGAAGGTGCAGTTGCCGTTGTTATGGTAGAGATGGTTGCCGCCATACCCGGTGACAAATAAATCTTCGTGACCATCGTTGTCGTAGTCGGCGGCGGCCACGCCCATGCCATATCCCACACCAGCCAGTCCGGCTTTCTCCGTGATGTCCTCGAAGCTGCTGTCATTCTTCTGGTGGTAGAGACGGTTCCAGTATTCCGGTCCGGTTTTCTGCGGAATTGTTCCCTTGGGCGTGGGGTCCGCAAAGGGAGCGCCGTTAACCAGAAACAAATCCAGCCGCCCGTCGTCGTCACAGTCAAAGAGAGCCACACCCGAACCCATCGTCTCCAGCAGATATTTGCGGGAGGTATGCGGGGCCTGATGCAGAAAATGCACGCCTGATTGTTCCGTGACCTCTACGAAATGCCCCGGCACAGTCGCAGCGGGCCCGGCAGCGGAAGAGCCAGCCTGCGCATGCAGCCCAGCGCAACAGGCGCAGGCAATCGCCCCCCACATCAACGTCGCACGGCAATGTCTGCTTGCTTTCATTGCGTATATTTTGCATCTCTAAGCTTATTGCGGTCGATGTCAGCAGATGATCCTATCTGAAATAATCATCCACACATGCCATGCAATGGAATGAGGCAATCACGATGCGGTCCCTGCAGTCGACAAAGGCTGCGATGGCGCTTCTGCTGGTGGCCTCAGCGCTTACTGTGTTGACGCAGCCTGTCTCCGCGCAACAGCCGTCGTCCAAAACAGTACAGCCGGGAGGCATTTCGCTGGGGAACGAAACCGTTGCGCCTCCTGATCCCTCGCTGGTGGAAAAAGAAGCGAGGCTTCGTGCCAGCCTGCTGCAAAATCTGCAATCGGACGATACGCTCTACGAGCTCGCGCTCGTGTTGCGTCAGGAGAACAAGCCTCGCGAATCGCTTGAAACCTACACGCGCGCCGCGCAATTACAGAAACCCAATACTGAGCAGCTTCGATCCGTTGCGCTGGATTACGTGATGCTCGATGACTACGATGATGCCGAGCGCTGGCTGCGTGTCGCCCTCGCTATGGAACCCAGCAATACGGAAATTCTCTATAGCCTTGGCCGCTGCCTCTACACCAAGAATCTCTTCCCCGAGGCGGAAAAGATTTATCTTCGGTTGCTTGCGCTTGATCCTGCAAATCTTAAAGCGGAAGAAAATCTTGGACTCACCTATGATGCGCAAAACGATCCGCAGAAGGCCGAAAAAGCCTTGCGCACGGCTGTGCAATGGGCGAAAGAACGCGGTTTGCAGGACCCCTGGCCTTATCTCGACCTGGGAATTGTACTTCTGGATGAGGCCCGTTCCGCTGACGCGCGGCCTTTTCTCGAAAAGGCCGTGGAGCTTGGTCCGAAGTCTGCGTGGGCGCATGAAAAGCTGGGCATGGCCCTGGTTGCCAATGGAGACTCGGCGCGTGGTATTCGCGAACTGCAGCTCGCCGCCGGTCTCGCCCCGAATGATCCGAAGGTGCATTTTGAACTAGGCCATGCGTACCGCGTTGCCGGCCAGCAGGACAAGGCCCGCGCAGAGTTTGATCTCAGCAAGTCCCTTTATGGGGAGCACAGTCAGAACTAAGCAACCGCCGTGAAAGCCGGCATTCGTCAGTAATTACCGTGCCGGCTTCGCGATGGGCTGGCCAGCGGGAAGCGCGGGACCGAAGTTGGGTGTGCCGTCCGAGTTCCAAGTAAATGGCTGAATGCGAGGCGAGCGTTGCGGACCGCAGCCCTGCCCTTTTTGTGAATTAGCGTGGTAGATGATCCAGTCCTGCTTACCGTCCGGCGACTGGAAGAAACCGTTGTGGCCGGTGGCGTAGACGCCCGCTTCGGGGTTCTGGTGGAAGAACGGATGGTCATACTTCTGCCAGGATTTTGCGTCGAGCAGATTGTTGCCGACGCCGGCATGAAGCACACCAAGCGCATAGTAGTCAGTCCAGCAGGCAGAGGCTGAGTAGACGAGGAAGACATCCTGGTTGTGGATGAGAATCTCCGGGCCTTCGTTCACGTTGAGATGAGGCATCGACGGCCGGTTGAGTAAATCGCCCACCTCTTCCCACGCATACTGCGGGCGCGAGAGTAGTGTGCGCTCGGAGTCGATGGTCCAGGGGTTCTTCAGGTGCGCGATGAAGATGTCCTGCTCGCCGTCATGGTCACCCTCCCAGCCGGACCAGATCATGTACTTCTGGCCGTGAATCTCGAAGGCAGATGCATCAATCGCCCACTTGTTGGTGCGATCTGTGACTTGGCCTTTGAATGTCCATTCGCCCTGCATGGGGTCTTCGGAAGGATTTTCGATGACGTAAATGCGATGGGTTTCGTTCGTGCCTGCGTCAGCGGCAAAGTAGATGTACCACTTGTTGTCAAAACGATGTACCTCAGGAGCCCAGATCTCATGGCTGTAAGGGCCAGTGGCGGGCGGAGTCCAGACGACACGCTTCTGAGCGTTGGCAAGATCAGAAATCTCCGGCGTAGCGCGGAGCATGAGATTATCGCCGGTCGTAGCCAT
Organism: Occallatibacter sp.; assembly: GCF_049510455.1. Lineage (GTDB taxonomy): Bacteria > Acidobacteriota > Terriglobia > Terriglobales > Acidobacteriaceae > Telmatobacter. Next base: position 2,810 of record NZ_JBEKYX010000047.1, read on the forward strand.
GAAATAGTAGATGCCTTTGTAATACATGACCCATGGATCGGGGCCGGAAGGAAGCAAGGGGTTCGCAAAAGTGTTGGCTTTCGGTGAAGCAGGCTGCTGCGCGGCGATATAGATAGCGGAGCCAAGGGAGATTACAAGCAGAAGAGCGGCTTGAAAGATACGATTCATCAGAGTGTGAATTGACATGGCTGAACACCTTTCGGGAAGCTGCCAACGATTCCGATACAGAGAGCGAAGAGCAGAGACGGAAAAGCCATTTATGGCGGAGGCTGCGATGTGTTGGCCGATGACGACGGTGTCGCGTGCGTGCGGCCATCACTTTGCTGAAGCTCCTGCTGAGCTTCTTCGTTGCGGCCCAGGCGCGCCAGCGAGAGACCCCGATAGTAGTGCGGACGACTGTAGGCAGGGTCAGATTTTTCGGCGCGAGCGAGAAGCTGTTCGGCAGCGGCATAGTCTTTGCTGCGGAATGCAAGTTCTCCCAGACCGGTGAGCGCGCCAGCGTGGTTAGGGTCACATGCGAGGACACGCTCAAAGAGCGGCTTGGCTTCGTCATCGTGATGCGCATCAAGCGCAATCTGCCCAAGCTGATAGTAGGACTCAGTCTGCCGGGGTTGCAGGCGGATGAAAGCTTCAAACTCGCGGCGGGCGTCTTCCGTACGCAGCAGCGCGGCGTATGTATATCCAAGCCCGTAATGCGCGGTCGCATCGTTGGGGCGGAGAGCGAGATAAGCTTTGTAGTCGCGCTCAGCCTCGGCCATGTGCTGCTGTTCGGTTTCGAGCCGTGCGAGCGCATACAAGATAGCGGGGTTGGTGGAATCGAGCTTTTTCGCGGTGTGCAGAGCTTCGTCGGCTTCAGGGAGCTGGTTGAGCTCGAATGCCTGAAGGCCACGATCTAACTGCAGCTCATGTGAGTCGGGAAGTTTTTCGCAGGCATGGCGCAGCGCAATGAGTGCAAGATCCGGATGGTTGTCGCGGCGGCTTGTGACGGCGAGCTCAGTGGCGGCCGTGGTTTCTCCTTTGCGGGCTGCGACATTGCGCGGTTCCTGCGCGAGGATGGTTTCAAAACGATCCATGGCTTCGGGATCGAGGTGCTGTGAGAGCAGGATCTCGCCGACCGCTAGATTGGCGGGGATGGAGTTTGGATCTGCGGCGAGGGCCTGAGTAAAGGTCTGGCCTGCTTCCTCTGTCCGGTGAAGGTCAAGCAGAATATCGCCAAGAAGAATCAGAGCTGGTGTGTCGCCAGGGTGCTGCTCGATATAAGGATGAAGAAGCGCAGCGGCTTCAGTGGGTTTGTGCTGCGCGCGAAGATGCTCGGCGCGACTGAGGATGGAGTCAACGGTGGAATTGGTTTGGGCGTGGGCCGCAGCTCCAAAGCCGGCGAGAATTAGCGCATAGAGAAAGCCGTAAAAGTATGAACCGGGCATGGAGTTTCATTTCCGCTCGGAGCTTGGTTCAGGGAATGATAGCAAGAAAAGCAAATTGCAAGGGAAAAGAGAAAAGCGGAGACAGCGTACGCTGTCTCCGCTTTTGGTTGCGGGCTAAAAGGTGACACGGCTGGATATCTGCAGGTTACGTGGACCGTAGTCCACAGCTGTAGGAATACCAAATCCGGTGCTCTGCGAGGAGTCGGTTGGCGAGAGATCCGGCAGGCCCATGCGGTGGCGGTTAAAGAGGTCGAAGGCTTCTCCCTTGAGCTGGAATGTGACCTTGTCCTTGACGTGGAAGTTTTTCATGAGGCTGACGTCCTCAGCCAGGTACATGGGACCGGTGATGGCCTCTGTGACGCGAGAGAGATTGCCAAACGCAAACGGAGCGAAGGAGCGGGGTGCTTGCGGAGTTCCGCAGCTCGGGGAGTACGGGCGAGCCCAGCCAACGCCTTCTCTGTTCTGGTCAATGAAGGCCGCTTGCGACATGGGAATGCCTGCATCCGATGGACCGTTTGTGCCGGCCACACGGTACTCAGGCTTGAACCAGGATTCCCCGTTAAAGACGCTGGGACCGTTCTTCTTCGAGCGGTATGCCGCGCTTGAGAAGTCCGTCGCGCCATTCGAAGCCGGTCCTGCGTCGAAGGTAATGCAGTTCTGGTAGTACGGAATACCAGTAGCGCAACCGAAATCAATCGGCTGGCCGCTGGAGTATCGCTGAATCGCGCCCAACTCCCATCCTCCTACGATGTAATCCAGGGCACGGTTTTGATTGAGCCATTTTCGCCCATGACCAAAGGGCAGCTCGTAAAGGTAACTGAGTGAGACCTGATGTCTCAGATCCTGAACGCCGACAGCCTTATCCATTTTTAGATCAGTGGAGTTCTGTGCCTGTTCGCGCTGATTGTTACTCGTGTAACTGAAGGGGATCAGCGAATCGGCATCCGTGAGGATCTTCGACCACGTATAAGAGGCTTGCAGATTGAAACCATCGCGGAATCGACGCTGCAATGAAGTCACCAGCGCGTGATACGAGGAGTGGCCAAGATTCTCCAGGCAGCAATCGTCTGCGACGTAGTCATACTGCGGGAACGGGCGAATCGACTGACCAATCGGGCCTGTGAACGTTGTGTATGGAGCAGCATATCCCTGGCTGGAACCACCTACGGGAATGTTGTACTGCGTGTTGCTCAACAGATCTCCGAGGGCGAATTGCGATGGGTTGATGTTGTTGAAGTTGGTGAGGAAGCCGGAGCGGAGGTTTTGCGCCACCTGGCCGATGTAACCGGCGGTGAAGATGAGGTCCTGAGCAATCTGATCCTGAAGCTGAAGGCTCCAGTTGCTGGTCATGGAAGGCCGGCCATCCTGCGCCCGGATCAGGTCACCTGCGACCGCTGTGAAGCTGCCGAGACCGTTTACGGCTGTCAGTTGCGTCGGATCGGTGTTGGGAGCATAGCTGTAATCCGGGAAACCGATGCTGGAGTTCTGCGGATCGGCAGGCGTGGTGGAGTCAAGCCGGAAGGCTGGTGTGAAGGCGCCGCCTTGTGTAGCCGTGCCGCCAAGCGCAACGCTCTTACTGATGTTGTAGCCCTGCAGCATGCTGCCGCCAAAGTCGTTATATTGCAAGGGGCCATAGATGATGGCGCCGCCGCCGCGCAGAGCCATCTTGCCGTTCGTATTTGGAAGCACCCAGGCAAACCCAACACGCGGAGCAATATCTTTGTGCCAGGTGTTTGCCCATTTGTTATTGCAATTGCAGTTGGTGCCGAAGACCAGTGCGCCAGGCAGATTACCGGCAGCGGCATCTGGAGCCGTGAAGCTGAAATCGGAGGTCCGGTCGTGTCCTTCCCGCCGGGGAATATCAAGGTCGTAGCGTATGCCTATATTGATGGTCAAATTACTGGTGACCTTGATGTCGTCCTGGAAAAAGCCTGCTGCGTACCAGGATTCCCAGCGTGGATTCACGTTGTATACCGTCTGGCCGGCTTGTCCCACTTCGCCAAGCAGGTAGCTGGCAAAAGGATTGCCCGAATAGCAGCAGGAGTTGCTCACACCAGACGTCTGGTCGCGGTAGAAGTTGAAATTATCCACGTTGTACAGGTTGGTGGAGTAATTCTGGTGCCGGTATTCGCCACCGAACCGGATGCTGTTTCTGCCCTTCACCCAGCTCAAAATGTCGTTGAAGCGAAGGCCGTTGTCGATATTGATGCCGTTCTGCTGCTGGCCCCATGTGGATAGCTGATCCGGGCTTGGGAATGCAATCGACGGATAAAACTTGGAAAAGTCGTTCGCGAGCCCAGCGGCTGCCGCCGTGTTTGACGTGTTGAACTCCGACGAGAGATTGACGCTGTTCGTTCGGTTGTATCCAACATTCAGATGGTTCAGCCAGTTGGGTGAAATGGAGAAATCCCAGCCGCCGCGGATGTAATGCGTCGTAAAGGTCTGAACATATCCGCTGTTACTGAAGGGCGCGGGAAAGTCAGGGGCCGCCGTCAGCTTGAAGTTCTGGCGCGTACTATATGTGCCGAATATTTTTTCCCGGTCGCCGAGGTTCTGATCAATACGAATCGTATACGTTGTGTTGTTGTTCGGCGCAACGCCAGTGTAGGCATAGTTGCCGAGATAGCCGTAGACATCCGTGCTTTGAGGCGTCTGGTTCGGCAGAGGCAGGCCCTTGTAAAGCGCCTGTGCTGTAGGACTGAAGAGAGATGTCGGAACCTGGTTGTTCGGATAGGGCGTTCGGCAAAAAACGCCTGGGCTCACCTGAGTTGTAGTCGTCGGATCATGGATCTGGTTGTATTGCACCGGCTGTCCCGTGCAGGGGTTCAACAGTACGGATTGGCCGTTGAAGTTTGTTCCGCCTGGAGCGTACCCGCCAAGGATATCGCTGAAATCGCCGGTACGCTCCGCTGCGGTGGGTACAGTGGAGACGGTCACACTGCCGGGAGTGAATTTATATTGCTCCCATCCAAAAAGGAAGAAGGTTCTGTTGTGGCCATTCCAGATATGGGGAATCCAGACAGGGCCGCTGAAGACGCCGCCGTAGTCGAACTTGCTGTCCTCAGGCTTGCTGTACGCACAGTCAATTTCAGAAACGCCCTGGCAGTTCTGCGCAATGTAGCCGTTATTGAACCAGTTGTTGGCGTCTAAGATGCGGTTCTTGACGATGGTATAAGCAATACCGTGGAAATCGTTGGTGCCGTTCTTGGTTGCGAAGCTTTCAATGCCCGAGGTGGTGCGTCCGAACTCGGCGGAGGGAGCCGAGGTCGTGACTTTGAACTCCTGCAAGGCCTCGATCGAGGGCGAGGTCTCGTCAAACGAGGAACCGTTTTCGCTGCGCTGGATGCTGGAGCCGTCGAGCAGAACCTCAGCGCCATAGGCCTGGCCGCCGGAGAGTCGCGAGAAGAAAACGCCATTGCCGGTGTTGCCAGTCGTTCCGCTGCCGGGGCCGGTGGTGCCGGGCAGAAGGAAGACAAAGACCTCTGGCTAGCGCAATCCGCCGACACCAGTAGCCAGCGAGAGCGGAAGGTCTTCAATCTGCTTGTTGGAGACGGTGCCGCTGATATCGGAGGATTCGGTTTCGATACGCAGACCGCTGGCGTCCACCGTGACGGTCTGGCTGACTTCGCCTACAGCGAGCTTGATATCCAAGGCGGTGGTACTGCTGATCTGCACAACCACACCGGTTTCCGTAGCCGTGGAGAAGCCCGGCGCCACAGCGGTAACTGTGTAGGCGCCCAGCGTGAGAGTGGGAAAGCGGTAGGCGCCGGCCGAGGTGGACTTAACTACAGCGACGATATGGGTGGCGTCGTTGGTTGCGGTGACGGTAGCGTTCGGAACAACCGCTCCGTTTGCGTCCTGAATGTTGCCGGCAAGAGAACCGCTCGAGATCTGGGCAGTTAGGTTGGCGGCGGCAGTTCCAGCCAGCAGAAATAGCAATAGCCAGCGGAAGGGGGTTCCTGCTTTTCTAGCCATTTTGGGCGTCTCCGAAGTAGTGCAGTGATTTTGATTTGATGTGAACCGTTTACTTTTAATGAAAACGCTTTCATATCATGAAAGACTGCACTCTGTTCGTTTGCTTTCGGGCCGATTTATCGGTCCCTGCTAATTTCGGGAAGACGTTATCTCAGCTTGAATTACGTTGTCAAGAGAATTAGGAAAGAGATTTGGCGGCGTGCCATAAAAGACAGCGATGCGCCGCAGGACCTGACTGAGACGCATCCATTTCAGTGTCTTTCGACACTACCTTCATGCGGGCAAAATGGAAGGAATGGTGGGTCTTGGAGGGCAATTCTCGAACTTTTTGGGAGTCTTAAGATTTGCGTTGGACTACTGGGATTTTCGCCGACCAGCGGGAGCCCGAATAGGCTGATGGCGTGCGAAACGCGCAGTTCACGGCATGAAGTGCAATGGTGGGCGGTGCAGGATTCGAACCTGCGACCTCCTGCGTGTGAAGCAGGCGCTCTAACCAGCTGAGACTAACCGCCCTGAAGGAACCTGCAATTGCGGTGTGCAGGCGCGCTTACCGCCTTGTTTTACACCCTTTGTGAGGGGGCCGGCGACACGGAAGCGCCGGATGCGGTCAACTGGTTTAGAGTAACACCAGCAGGCGCGTTCGGCCAATTTTTCCGGGCTGAAACCGGGCATCCGGTTGCGCTATGTACGTGAACGTATGTCATTTCGGGCTAGATCAATACGGGCTTCCAGCGACCTCTTCTCGAATGAGCCGGCGGGGCGAACCGGCAGCGGGCGTCCGCTCGGCGATCCGGGCCTTCTCGCAAGGACCGGTGGCGGAGGCGACCCTCGTTCTTCCAGCGCGGAGAATGAGCCGGAAGGCCTTATTTCAGAGGCAGAACCCGAAGCGAATTCATCTGAAAAGCCGCAACCTTCCCAATCAGGCGGGGTTACAGAAGATATGGCTACCCTGACCATCAATCCGGTTGTGGGAGCGAGCGGCGCTATAGGCTCGGCAGCGGGCCCGAATATGGGCGCGCATACGCCTTTGGAGGCGCTCGACCCAGCCAGCGACGCCGCGATCATGCTTCGCGTGGCTGCCGGGGATGAGTCTGGCTTTAATTACCTGGTGACGAAGTATCACCGGGCGATGGTGCATTTTCTCTACCGGATGGTTCGTACCCAGGCGGTAGCCGAAGAACTGGCGCAAGAGGTCTTTCTGCGGGTTTACCGTTCGCGGGAGAGCTATCGCGCTGAAGCCAAGTTCACGACGTGGCTTTACCGTATTGCCACGAATCTGGCGGTGAACCACGCGCGGGATACCCGGCACGAGCGCGCGGCGCAGAATGTGTATCTGGATGTGCCGGATGAAGAGACGGGCATGACGCCGGAGATTGCCGACGACGAGCTCAATGTGGAGCAGCGGATTCTGCGCGACGAGCGCATGGCCGCCATTCGCAATCACGTGATGGCGCTGCCAGAGAGGCAGCGCATGGCCGTGCTGATGCATAAGTATCAGGGGCTGGACTACCGGCAGATCGGCGAGGTGCTGAAGCTGAGCGAGTCGGCCACCAAGTCATTGTTGTTTCGCGCGTATCAGACGTTGCGCGAGAAGCTGAAGGAATTCGTATAACGACGGCAGCAGGATGCCGTATTTATCAGGGAAGTGGGGTGATGGTCATGACGGAGAACAAGACAATGTGCGCGGAGATGGAGACGAAGCTGGCGGATATGCTGCTCGATCCCGAATCTGTACCCGCCGCGGTGAAGGCCCACGTGGACGCCTGCGAAGGCTGCCGTGAAGAGCTTACAGCCCTGCGCGCCGCTATGAGTGTCATGGATGCGTGGCAGGCGCCCGAACCCAATCCCTACTTCATGACCCGCTTTGAAGCCCGCCTGCGCGAGGAGAAAAATGCGCCGCGCGCAGGCTGGTTTGAGCGGCTGCGGGATCGCTGGCTTCTCAATCCGCAACAGCTCCATGCGCGTCCACTGGCTGCTATGGCGCTCACGGTGGCCGTGCTTGTGGGCGGCGGTGCGTATTTGAATTCGTACTGGGAACAGCCCCCGACGCCCACGCCGCAGACGGCGGTGGTGAAGGATTTGCAGACGCTGGACTCCAATGCTCAGCTGCTCGATCAGCTTGAGTCCATTTCCGCTACCGATCAGCAGGATAACGGCCCGGCGCAGGATTAAGCTGCCGGAATAAGAAAGGCTCTACGGGGAAAGGGAAGTGACGATCGCCGCCAATACGGGTTTTGTGCGCCGCGCGGTCCGGGCAGTTGCCGGGACCGTGGCAATGGCTGCGCTATGCCTTTCCCCGGCGTGGGCTCGTGGTGGATTCTGGGGCGGTTCGCAGCATTCAACCCCGCGTCCCTCCGCTCCTCGTTCGGCTCCGGCTCCTCGCGCCTCCGCGCCGCGGCAATCCCAACCGCGCGGTGGAAATGTGCCGCATGCTCCCGGTGTCGGGCAGAGTCCGCAAACTCATCCGCAGCAGCCCGGAAATCAGCCGGGCGGCAATCCCTATTCCGGCGTTGCTCCTGTCCGTCCGGCCTATCCGGGCGCCTCTCAGGGGTATTCGGGTTATCCGACGGCGCGCCCTGCCTATCCGGGTGCGAACGCGGGAGCATATCGTTCGCCGTATGCAGGCCCCAACACTGCGCCTCCGGGCCATCTGCAGTCCTGGCTCAATGACCATCGCAACACGCCAGTCCGAAACCAGGAAGAAATTCTTCGCAACGATCCCGGCTTCCGCCGGCTGCCCTCCGGCGAGCAGCAGCGGCTGATTCAGCAACTGCACAATGTCAACGGCATGGATGAAGCCGAGCGCCAGCGCCGCCTTGCCCGCAATGAGATGCTGGAGCGGCTGAGCCCGCAGGAGCGCATGCATGTGAATCAGTCCATGCAAGCGTGGAGGACGCTTCCCGCAGACCGCCAGGCCATGATGCGGAATGCCTTCCATGATCTGCGAGCCGTACCGCCCGATCAGCGCGCCACGGTATTGAACTCGGCCCGCTACCAGAACCAGTTCAACCTGCAGGAGCGTGGTATTTTGAGTGACGTGCTGCGCGCGGAGCCGTATTCGCCGCAATAAGGCAGGAACCCAATAAGGCAGGCAACAAAATGGGCCGCGATCATGATAGATCGCGGCCCATTTTGTTTCCTGCCATTTTTTACGCTGCCACTGGCGCGCTCACTTCATCCAGTTCACGAATGCTCGCTTGATCCAGCTTCAGATTTGCCGCCGCAATCAGGTCGTCCAGGTGTTTGTCATTCGTCGCGCTGGCAATTGGAGCAGTCACTCCCGGCTGCGCCAGGAGCCATGCCAGCGCCACCTGACTCGGCGTGGACTTATGCCGATCTGCAACCTCGGCCAGCAAATTTACCACCGCAAAGCCTCGGTCATTCAGGTATTTCTTCACCATGCCGCCACGCGCCGCATTAGCCGCGTCCTCCGGCTTGCGATATTTGCCGGTCAGGAATCCCGCAGCCAGCGAGAAATACGGAATCACGCCAAGCTGGTACTTTTCCACCACCGGCAGCAGATCCGACTCAAACGGAAGCCGTTCCACCAGGTTGTAATGCGGCTGCAGCGACACATAAGCCGCAAGATCATTCTTCTGGCTGGTTTCAAGCGCCTTTGTCAGCCGTTCCCCGGTGTAATTTGAAGCGCCAATGTAACGTACCTTGCCGGCTTCGATGAGCTTGTCAAAGGCCCTCAGCGTCTCTTCCAGCGGCGTTGCTTCATCATCCTTGTGCGCCTGGTAAAGATCAATGGTATCCGTCTGCAGGCGCTTCAACGATGCATCCACCGCTTGTGCAATGTAGGCCGGACTCAGCCCCTTCTTGTCATCGCCCAAATCCATGCCCACCTTGGTGGCCAGAATCACATCCTTGCGCCGGCCGCTCTTTGCAAACCACTTGCCCAGGATCGTTTCCGATTCGCCGCCCGTATGGCCCGGAGCCCATCGCGAATACACATCCGCCGTATCGACAAAGTTCAGACCCGCATCCACTGCGCGGTCGAGTTGATGAAATGTATCTGCCTCTGAAAGTGTCCAGCCAAAAACATTGCCGCCCAGAGTAATGGGCGGAACCTCTGGCCCGTTGTTGCCAAGCTTCCGTTTCTGCATAACAATTTCTCCTCCGACGGTTATCGGATGCTACGAGCCGCCATGCGGATGCCGCGCTTTACCTGCGGCGCTTCGAATTGCGGGACAGTTGTTTGAGTAAGCTTCAGCTTTTTACTTCAAGGTTAGTTTTTCCTTCAGCCGAATATCCCGCGGAGAAGCTGCAATCTGCACTTCAAACTCACCCGGATCAGCAACCCAGGTTCTCTTTTCCGGGCTCCAGTAAGACAGCGCTGCGCGATCAATGGTGAACTCAACCGTCTTCGTCTCGCCCGGCTGCAGCTCCACGCGTTCAAAGCCCTTCAACTCATGTACAGGCCGGTCAATCTTCGAGTGGCCGTCGTGAATGTAGAGCTGTACCACCTCTGCGCCTGCGCGCGAGCCCGTGTTCTTGATGTCTACGTGGACGGGATAGTCCATCGTCCCAGCTTTTTCCACGGGCTTGTCCAGATGAACTTGCGTGAAAATTTGCAGGTTGCTGTATGCAAACGTTGTATAGCTCAACCCAAATCCAAACGGAAACTGCGGCTCCACATTCTTTGTGTCAAAGTAGCGATACCCAACGTAAATGCCCTCGGCATAATCCACCTTGAGGTCTTTACCGGGATAGTTCGCCGCAGCGGGCGAGTCTTCAAAGCTCTTGGGGAATGTCACCGGCAGCTTGCCCGAAGGGTTCGCATCGCCAAACAAAATCGCAGACAATGCATGACCACCCTCCTGCCCGCCGTACCACATATCCAGCAGAGCAGGCGTCTTGTCGATCCACTTCGTCATCGTGACTGGATCGCCGGTATTCAGCACCACAATTGTCCGCGGATTCGCCTTCTCCACAGCTTCAATCAACTCATCCTGTCCGGCAGGCAAATCCATCGTCTTCACATCAAAGCCTTCGCCTTCGAGCTTCGGATACCGGCCCACCACAACCACGGCTACATCCGATTTTTTTGCTGCATCTACTGCTTCGCTTAACGCTTTAGCCCGCGCTTCCGGCGTATCCTGCGCAGAGTCCTCGCCCTCCATCCCAACACCTAGCGCATAGTTCACCGTCACGCCGCTGCCCGCTTTCTCCTTAATCCCATCCAGCGGCGCAACCACATACTTCGACTTCACTAGCGAGCTTCCGCCGCCGCCTGTCCGTGCGATGCCCGCGTTTGGCCCGATCACCGCAATCGAATGAATCTTCGTTGCATCGAGCGGCAGCAATCCGCCCTCATTCTTCAAGAGCACAATGCCTTCGGTCGCGCCCTGCAGCGCAATCGCCCGATGCTCCGGCGTGTCGGGATCACCGCTCGCCACATGCGGATGATCGAAAATCCCACTCAAAAAGATGACACGCAGAATGCGGCTCACGTTGTCGTTGATAGTGGCCTCGGAAATTATTCCAGCCTTCACCTCAGCCAAAACCTTCCCCGGCACCAGCCATCCATCGCCGTTGCCAGACTTCAGCGTTTCCGGCCGCGCCATCCATGCCTTCATCGGTGGGCCGCCCGGCATCTCAAGATCCATCCCGGCATTCACCGTCGGCGCAGTGGAATAAGTCGAACCCCAGTCGGAAATCACGAAGCCTTTGAAGCCAAATTCCTTCTTCAGCACGTCTGTCAGCAGGTACGAATTCTCAGCGCAATGCACGCCATTGATGAGGTTGTAAGCACTCATCACGTTCCATGCATGTCCCTCCTGCACAGCAGCCTTGAACGCCGGCAGATAAATCTCATGCAAGGCGCGCTCGCTGATGTGCGCGTCGATCCGATGCCGTTCAAACTCCTCGTTATTGACCGCAAAGTGCTTGACCGAAGGAATGACACCCTCATTTTGCACGCCCTTCACATACGCAATCGCGAGCTGTCCGCTGAGATATGGATCTTCACCATAGCCTTCAAAGTTTCGCCCCCACAGCGGAACGCGGTTGATGTTCACAGTCGGGCCGAGGATCATGTCGCGGCCCAGCGCCTTTACTTCCTGTCCAATCGCGTGAGCCTCCTTGTGTACCAGCCCCACGTCCCACGTGGAGGCCATGGCAATGCCGGAAGGGAATGCCGTCGAAAGCACTTTCACGGGGTTTGCCGCAGCATTCGTTACCGCGGAGCTGCCCGCCCACGACCGCACGCCCAACGGCCCATCCGCCATCTTGATCGCCGGAATCCCCAGCCGCTCAATCGGCATGGATTCCATCCAGCCCGATCCTGCAAGCATTGAAGCTTTCTCTTCGAGCGTCATGCGGCTTAGCAGGTCCGCGACGCGCTGCTCGACGGGCGTTGCGGGATTTTTGTATGGAGCATTGGCCGAAACAGGTGCTTGTGCGGGAAGCAGCACAGCGGAGACTACGGCGGCAAAAAAGCAAATGGAAATACGACACATAAGTGTGTGGGTTCCTCTGGCGCTTCAAAATTTCGCTTTAAAATCCGCGCCCATCTTAGCTCAATGTGCAAACCTCCAACAAATCCGCCGCGCGGGCTGCAACCCCACAATAGACTGGCAAGACTAGCCGCGAGGACGCACAGCCATATGCCAGCCGCAACAACCGCATCGGCGAAGTCTTCCACAGCCGTGCCGCCAGCGTTTGAAACGGAACGTATGCCAGCAGCACATTACATCGCGGGCGCTTCGCGGCTGAGCGGTCAATTTTCTGTGTGTCGGCAAAATAGTGCTTGCGTGTTGACTTGCGGCGCGCTAGAGTTTCTGCGGTTATCTACCCAATCGAAATCTCTCACCTAAACGAGCCCTCACGAAGGAAAGTATGAAAGCTCTGAGGCTGTTTGCCATATCGTCTGCATTGGCGGTGGTTGGGACCGCGGCACACGCCGCTCCCAGCCCCAAAACCATCATTGCCTGCTATGACAGGGAAACCGGGCGCGCGCGCATCGTCAACTCCGTTCAGGACTGTCGACGCGATGAAGGTCATGTGAGCTGGAACGTCGAAGGCCCGCAGGGGCCTACCGGTGCGGAGGGACCTGCCGGTTCAAAGGGCGCTCCTGGTTCCGCTGGACCAAAAGGTCCTGAAGGTCCAGCCGGTCCCGCCGGACCGAAAGGCGCCACCGGTCCGCAAGGCACAGCCGGTCCGGTTGGTCCTGCCGGAACTCCCGGAGCACAAGGCCCCATTGGTCTCGCCGGTCCTGCTGGCGCTGCCGGTGCAGCCGGTCCTGCGGGAGCGAAAGGTGCTACCGGTCCGCAGGGCGCAGTTGGTCCAGTTGGTGCAGTCGGTCCCCAGGGTCCTGCCGGCACTTCAGGTGCGATCGGTCCACAGGGTACAGTCGGCCCTCAGGGTCCGTCCGGTCCCGCTGGTCCCGTGGGTCCCGTCGGACCTGCTGGGCCGCAAGGGACCTCAGGCACACAAAGCCTTTTTGGCAGTAACAGCATCAACTTCTTCACTGAGGGAGGAGGCGGAACTGAATGCACGCTGGGCTCGATCCTTTTGAACGCTTCTGTCATCTACACCGGCAACTATCTTCCCGCTGACGGACGCCTGATCAGCATCAGCAGCAACACCGCGCTCTTTTCCCTGCTCGGCACTAACTATGGCGGCGACGGAACCACTGACTACGCTCTGCCCGATCTCCGCAAGGCAGCGCCCAACAACACGCAGTACCTGATCTGCGTGAGCGGCGTCTTTCCGTAAACCGCCGCGATGGCCCACACTTTGCCCAGGCGCTGGATCAAGCGCCTGGGCATCGCCTTCTCTGGGCCCATTCGCCTTCAGTTAGAATGAAATACAGGCCAACACCACGATTTCCGCGTGTGTCAAGCAAGTTAAAGCAAGGAGTTTTCCCTTATGGCGATTCCCGCCACTCAAATGCGTCCGGGCATGATCATCAAACACAACGAGCAACTGCACCTGGTCTTCAAGGTGGAGCACCGCACCCCCGGAAACCTACGCGCTTTTATACAGGCCAAGCTGCGGAACCTCAAGTCCGGCGCCATGTTCGAGCACCGCTTCCGCTCCGCAGACGCAATCGAGAAGGTCGTCGTGGATGCAGTGACCATGGAGTTCCTGTACAACGACGGCGACGACTACTATTTCATGAACCCCGAAGACTACGAGCAGACCGTCCTGAAGCACTCCACGCTCGGCGACGCAGTTGAGTACCTCACGCCAAATATGCAGATCACGGTTAGCTACTTTGACGGCGTTGCCGTCGGCATTGATCTGCCCGGCACCGTCGAGCTGACGGTCATTGAGACCGAACCGGGCCTCAAGTCCGCAACAGCCTCTTCGGTTACCAAGCCGGCAAAGATGGAAACGGGTCTTGTGGTGCAGGTTCCGCCCTTCATCAATGAAGGCGAGAAGATCAAGATCGACACCAGCGAAGGCACATATTTGAGCCGCGCGTAGTTTTCTGATCCGGTTTATGATGGATGCACTCTCATGAACCGCACTGATTATCGGAACCTTTCTGAGCTGCGCCTTCAGGAATCCAGAGCCCTGTTAGCTGCTGGATTACCGGAAGGCGCATACTATTTGGCAGGATATGCCGTTGAGTGTGCTTTGAAAGCTTGCATTGCGAAGCGGACGCAGGAACACGATTTTCCGGAGAAAGGCTCCCACAAATACTTCAGTCACGATTTGGAGGATTTGTTGGGATTTGCAAAACTTAAGCGCGAGCTGGACCAGGCATTTCAGACAAACCCTGCACTGAGGACGAACTGGACCATCATTTTGAACTGGTCCGAAGAGAGCCGATACAAACAGGGAAGGACAGATCAGGATGTGACGGATTTGCTCATAGCCATCGAAGATCAAACAGGAGGGGTGCTCACATGGCTCCGGCAGCGTTGGTAAATCTCGACATAGATGATGGGCAGAAAGTGGTCCAGGCGCTCGACAAGGCAGGCAATAACCCAAGTGTGGCGTTGTGGGCAAAGCTCCCGGATTATGAGAACTGGAGGCTGATTCTCGCTTCCAATCATTTTGATCAAGTATCGCAATCTTCCGGCTATTCGGAGATTATTGATGCGATGGATAAGGCAGGGATTCCCATTTATCGGCAGCCCACGGTTCTCTTGCGCTCAATGCAAAGCTCGATGATTGATACTTTGCGGAATACATTCTCATCGGCAGCAGATACCTATGGTATGCGCCTGGGTGGGCAGCGATTTGGTGATCAATATATCGAAGAGGCTTTCGTTTATCGAATTCATTAATTTGGTAGCTGACCCCGATATAAAGAGCCACCGCAGCGCGGTGGCTCTTACTTCTTACTCGCTAATCCAAAATCTGCCAGTCACTACTCAAACTTGAATGCGACCTGCGTCCAGTTATTACTCATACCAATGCACTTGGAAGTACGCATGAACGCTTTCTGATATTCCTTCCACGCCAGGTACTCATTCAGTGGAGAAGAGTATTCATCAAAAATGATAATGTCGCCCGGCTTTATATAGGAGTCGAGCATCGCAAGCGTATACAAAGTGCTGGAGTGCAGGTCCGAGTCATTGTGAATGACAAGAGGGTGCGTAATTTCATGTTCGCGCAGGAATGGCAGAATCGTTTGTTGGAACCATCCCTTTTCCAGTCCAACACGAGAATCATCGAAAATAGGAAGATTACCATCGAGGTCAAACGCACTCTTTGTCGTTGTGCCTCCGATATGCTGCCAGTCCTCGGGCAGGCCCTCAAAAGAATCAAATCCATAAAAACGCGAATCGGGGTGGTTGTTGAGTTGTGTCCACTTGCGCAGGCTCTCACCCTTCCAGACGCCAAACTCTAAATAACAGACCGCCTGATTGCCAAGCAGTTGATTGACCGAACTATATAATTCAAACCGATGTGGAAACGATGGAACCGATTGCTGGTGGGTCTGTTCCTGCAAATAATCCCACATCTCAGCGTTTCTGTTCACCACATCCATGCTGCGCGAGTACTTGGGCCATAAAAATTTGGCAAGGTGCTTCTGCGCGACTGGGTGCATTCAAGAGCCTCTCGGGGGAATGGGATTAAATTCGTATCCACTGCGATGCCTTTTATGATGCACTGCCGACGATTGCAGTTGGATAGTTCTGCCACAAAAATACAGGATCTATCCATAAAAGAAAACCCACCACAGATCGTGGCGGGTTCTACTGCAGTCTAAGTTAATTCCCGGAGCCTTCTAGCCAGGTAATGACACCGGCTTAACATCCAGAATCGCCTCAATCTGCTTTAAAGCTTCAATTACCTCGCTTGAAACGGGAGCGTCAATCTGCACAACAGCCAGCGCTTTCACCGGCTGCAGGCCGCTCCGGTCGCGTCCGAGTGCAAAGTTGGCAATATTCACACCATGTTCACCAAGCGTGGTGCCGATCTTTCCAATCACGCCACGAACATCCAGGTTGCGGCATACAAGGAGGTTGCCTTCGAGCGGCGCCTCGACGTCGATGCCATCAAACTCAAGCAGCCGCGGCTGCTCGCCATGAATGACCGTAGCCGTTGCATGTGTTGTTCCCGAGGCCGAGCGCAGCTCAACAGCCAGCAATGTTGCAGCGCCACCACGTTGCGGAGCCTGCTTGTCCTCATGCACACGAATTCCGCGTTCGGAGGCCACGGCCGCCGCGTTGATGCGGTTTACATTCTCAAGTCCCTGCAACAGTCCTGCAATGGCCGAATTGCGTACCAGCTCCGTCTTTGCCTCGGCCAGCGCTCCTCCGTAGATCAAATCGATCGACTCAATGCCGGTATAACCAGTCTGCGCCAGGAATGCGCCGAGTCGTCCGGCGAGATCGATGTACGGCGCAAGCTGCACATATTCTTCGTGGCTCAATGAAGGCATATTCACGGCATTCTGCACCACGCCCAGCTTCAGATATTCCCGCACTTGCCGCGCAATCTGGATGCCCACAGCCTCCTGCGCCTCTGCGGTTGACCCCGCAATGTGCGGCGTTAAGATCACATTATCCAGCCCAAAGTAGGGCGACTCCTTCGGCGGCTCAACAGTAAACACATCCAGTGCCGCGCCGCCAATGTGGCCACTCTTCAACGCGTCCACCAGCGCCGCATCTTCAATCAGCTCGCCGCGCGCGCAGTTGATAATGCGCACACCCTTCTTCATCGCAGCAAGGTTTTTCGCATTGATAATGTTTGCCGTTTGCGGTGTCAAACCAACGTGCAGCGTCAGATAATCGGACTTCGCAAAAAGCTCTTCCAGCGTAACAAGCGTGATGCCGTTCTCGCGCGCCACTGCCGCGCTCACAAACGGGTCGGAGCCAATCAGCTCCAGCCCAAAGCCCTTTGCACGCTTCGCCACTTCCAGCCCAATGCGCCCCAGGCCAAGGATGCCCAGCGTCTTGCCGCGCAGTTCGCTGCCTTGCAGATTCTTCTTCTCCCACTTGCCTGCATGCATGGTGGCATTCGCTACAGGAAGTTTCCGTGCCAGAGCCAGCATCTGGCACATTGCCAGTTCCGCTACGGCAATCGCATTCGCGCCCGGAGTGTTCATCACCACAATGCCGCGTCGCGTCGCCGCATCCGCGTCAATGTTGTCCACGCCTACACCCGCGCGTCCAATCACGCGCAATTTTGGCGCATGAGACATCAACTCGTCCGTAGCCTGCACCGCAGAGCGCACCACCAGTGCATCCGCATCGGCCAGTGCGGCTTCAAGCCCATCAGGCAGCTTGTCATGCGTCAACACTTCCCAGCCAGGCTCGGCCGCAAACACCGCCAGAGTCGCCGGAGAAACCTTCTCCGCTAGTACAATCTTCATCGCTTCTCCCTTGCCGCCAATCGTTCCCGCTTGCGCGTTTTCATACTCGTCAAAGCGGATTCCTTCCCGCTCGCACATCAGCTCGAACATCCGCACCACCGCAGCCTGCGGCTTGCCCTCACCTCGCTCATACTTCCAGATCGAGTTTGGATGTACGCCCAGCCTCTCCGCCATCTGGTATTGAAAAAGGTCGAGTTGTTTGCGAGCGAGCACCAGCTTCTCACCAAAAGTTAGTTCAGACATTCCGTCAATCCTTTGCGAACTGTCATCTGCTTACTGTTTCACTGCTTCCGCATACACTTTTTGCGCCGCAGCCACAGCCTGCCCATACTCCACCGGCAGCCCCAGCGTGTCCTTGGCAATATGCTCCGCCGCACCCAGAAACGCCACCGTATCGAGATAATCGAAGAAGCCCAGATGCGCCACGCGGAAGATCTTGCCCTGCATCGTGCCCTGGCCGTTCGCCGTCACCAGCCTGAACTTCTCCTTCAGCGCCTTCACCACCGCGCCTGAATCCATCCCCTCAGGCACAGCCACGGCAGTAGCAGCAGCACTAGGCGAATCTGGCGCAAAGAGCGTAAAGCCCAGAGCCTTCAATCCCTCGCGCGTCGCCTTCGCGTTCACCTGCGCGTTGTCGATCAGCGCAATGCGGCCCTTTTCCAGATCGCCGCCCGCCTGCCCTGCTATGTAATCCAGCGCAGCCCCAAGGCCCGCCACCAGCGAAACCGCTGGCGTGTAAGCGCTCTCGCCCTTCACCGCATTCTTGCGCTCCTTGCGCAGGTCAAAGTAATACCGCGGGTTCTTCGAGGAATCCATCGCCTTCCACGCCTTCTCGCTTACGGAAAGATAGGCAAGGCCCGGCGGCATCATGACCGCCTTCTGAGATCCGCCGATGAGAACATCGATGCCCCAACCATCCACGTCAAAGCTCTGCGTCCCCAGGCCAGTAATGCCATCGACCACAAGCAGCGTATCCGTGCCCTTCAGCAGCTTCGCCACGCCTTCCACGTCATGGCTCACCGTCGTTGAAGTCTCGGAGGCCTGCATATACACGGCCCTATATGGAGACTCGCCTTCCGGCTTCAGCGCGGCCCGGATGTCGTCGAGCTTGAAAGTCTTTCCATACGGCGCCTCCAGCACATCCGGTACACAGCCATAGGCCTTCACCAGGTCAACCCAACGCTCGCCGAACTTCCCGGCCGTCAGCACCAGCACCTTGTCGCCAGGACTGGTCAGATTCGAAACGGAAGCCTCCATTGCGCCTGTTCCGGAGCTGGCCAGCAGCAGCACGTCATTCTGCGTGCCCACAAAGACCTTAAGCTGCGCCAGAACCTTTTGAAACAGCGCCCGGAACTCCGGCGTCCGATGGTGCATATCCGCCGCAGCCATGGCAAACTGGGCCGCCGGGAGCAGCGGAGTGGGGCCGGGGGTGAACAACCGTGTCTTCCGAATCATCTTTTCCTCGCTTTTAGTCTGGCTCTGCCAGGTCTTTAATCACATAATACACATTTCTGTGAAAAATGTGATTGATGATTGTGGGAATCCCTGCGGCAAGTGCGTTGCGATTGGGGCCAGTGTGGCCTGGCAGGCATTGCAGGCAGGTCTTGTGGATGAAATGTATCTCCACATTGCGCCGATTATTCTCGGCTCGTTCAAGCGTCTCTTTGATCAGGCCCGTCCTCGCCCCATCCATCTCAAGCATCTCGAAACGCTCGACACAGCGGATGCTCAGCACATGCGCTAAGAAGTTGCGCGGTACGAGAGCTAAGCCCCCGTAAAATCCGCGTAAAGCTGTCGCCCAGGCCTGCGCCGGTGAGCAGTGAATGCTTGTTTCCAGATGACTTGCAGGCTGGCAATGGCAGTTATGGCCTGCATATTTTCGAGTTGAAATCCATGCATTTTGCGCCAGGCAGGCAACCTAAATAGCAGCCTTTCCCTCTTATCCTTCCAGTTCGAAAGGAGAGAACGAATGCTCTGGACACTATTCATCATCT
Organism: Occallatibacter sp.; assembly: GCF_049510455.1. GTDB lineage: Bacteria > Acidobacteriota > Terriglobia > Terriglobales > Acidobacteriaceae > Telmatobacter. Next base: position 21,985 of record NZ_JBEKYX010000047.1, read on the forward strand.
TGCTTCTGGCCTGGCTGTTGGGATTCATTGGATTCCACGTTGTCGCCTGGTACATCCACATCCTGCTTGTCGTAGCGTTGGTTGTGCTTGTCATTCAGTTGATCAGTGGACGAAGGGCTCTTTGAGCGTCGGACGTAATTCAATTCCGCAACTTAACCGGATAACTCCATAACTCGAAGTACATAGGCAAGTACACACCGGAGGTATAACCATGAATACGGATCAGGTAAAAGGCAAAGCTGAGCAGGTAGTTGGAAAGATCAAGCAGGGAACGGGCGAGGCCGTAGGCAATGACAAGCTCGCGAACAGCGGCGTAGCCGATCAGGTCAAGGGCGCAGTGCGGGAAACCTGGGGCAATGTAAAGGATGCGGCCAACTCCGAACATCAGAAGCATGCAAACGACGCGCGTAACCGTGTTGTTGAGAAAACGGAAGAGCTGAAAGAGCGTGCGAAAGAGAACATCGATAAGCACAAGAGGTAGGACAACAGACACAGATGTCCGGCTAGATGTCCAGGCAGTGTTTGAGTCTCCCTTGTAATCGTTCCTTACATCAGGCAACGCTGGTAAATCCAGTTATATATGCATTGAACCTTGGTAAAACACGAGCGTGCGGGCAGGGCGAAAGTTCTTCCCGCGCGCTCTTAACTTGTAAGTTACGAGACTTGTAAGTTATAAGATTAGGTTCGGATGAATCGGTAGCCGCCTCCGTCAGGACTTCTTTTCCGCAACCTTTGCGCCTTTCTTGCGCGCTTCCGATAAGCCAATCGCAATCGCTTGTTTTCTACTCGTCACTTTCTTCCCACTGCGTCCGCTCTTCAGCTTTCCTTTCTTCATCTCATGCATTTCAGTTTTAACTTGCTTGCTGGCAGCGGCGCCATATTTCTTGCCCGAAGATTTCTTCGCAGTCTTCTTCGCGGGAGATTTTTTGCACTCTTTTTAGTTGTCATATACTCATTTCCTATGCCTGACTTGGTTTCGGCGAGATATAAGCCCGCACCACATATCAATACGGCCCGGGCTGTCTGAATAGAAGGCGTGTTGCATCAAAAAGTTGTTCAAAGGGTTTTGCGCAGGAACCCTGTTGGCAAACTCGTTACAATCATTTCTTAAGCCTGCATACCTGAGCGGCTTGAATTTCTAACAGAAATGGGACGAAGCGATGAGCGAAGCTGGAGAGCTGGAAAAAGCAGTCGATCGGAAAATTATTATCGCGATGAAAGCCAGAGAATCAGAGCGCCTGACCACGCTGCGTTTGATTAAGAACGGGCTGAAGAACAAAGCCATCGAAAAGCGTGCTGCGCTCACAACGCAGGAGAGTGAGCAAACGCTGGCCACCATGATCAAGCAGCGCCGCGACTCCATCGAACAATTCACCAACGGCAATCGCCCCGAGCTCGCAGCGAAAGAAGCCGCCGAGATCGTTGTGATCGAAGAGTTCCTGCCCAAAGCGCTGGATGAAGCAGCCCTGAAAGCTATCGTCGCCGAAGCCATAGAAGCGCATTCCACCGCCAGCGGCGCAAAGCCCACACCGAAAGAGATGGGCCCCATCATCAAGGCGGTGCAGGCAAAACTTCAGGCATCAGGCCTTCGCGCTGAGGGCAAGCTCGTCAGCGATGCCGTCAAAGCCGCGTTGGCAAGCTAGATCAGTTCCAGAGTGAAATATGCCTTCGAATGTTGTGCAAGGTGGCTTTTTCTTAAGGAAAAAGCAACTTAGCTCAGCGGCTTCGGCATGGATCAACTCTGGAACTGATCAGTCGCGGCCCTCATCGGCAATCTCATTCCGCCAGCGCTCTAACTGCGGCTCCACTTTGTCTTTGAGCAGTTGCACCAGCTCCGGATCCATTAGGTCGTACCGATCCGGAATGCCGAGTACTGCCACGCGCCTGCGTCGCAACAGATAACCAAACCGCTCCTGCAGAAACTGCGCGTGGTGCTGCTCCATGGCAACAATCACATCGGCCCACTCAATAAGATCTGCGGAGACGGGCGTCTCCGCATCCGCGTTGATGCCCGCAGAGGAAGCCTCAATCCCCTCGTAACGGGAGAAGACCGCCTCGGCAGTGGGGCTTCGCAATACATTAGCGCTGCATATAAATAGAACTTTCATTGAGCTGCCGCCGCCTCCACCAGCTTCTGCAGCGCCGGCAAAAAGTCGAACTTCACCATTCCTGAAGGCTTCTTCGCATCCTCCAAAAGCGCGAGCTTGGCATCCTTCCATCCCGCCGGCGGAGCCGCATGAATCTCCAGATATTCCAGCGCCTCCAAGCCCGCCGTTCCCAGCGCGCCAAACTGCGCCGCGCGCGCTGCCTGATCGTTCAGCCGCACGCGTGTCACCGCCAGCGAAGCAATCTCAGGAGCCGCAGTCTGCCAACTGATAAAGCGCATCTTCAGCCTCTGTATCGCCAGCTTTGAAACCGCTCCGCTCGCACTCACCGCCGCATCCACCTCGGCAGCAATCTCTTCCCGGGACGCCGGATCGGCAACAACCGCATCCACCAAGCGATTCAATGAAGTCAGCCGATCCGTGTGCTGCTGCACAAAGCGCTCATGCAAACTTGTCGGCTCCAGAACCGTAGCATATAGATCCAATTCCTTATTTTCTCCGCCTGCAATATTGCGCCGCAGCTTCGCCGGCCCGGTGATATGCGTGATCCCCACATCCTCCAATTCATACGAGGCAATCCGCAGACGCCGATACATATCGGCAACATCACGATCTGACTGCGGCGACCAGAAGCGCTCGGCAATAGCCAGCGTTCGCGGCCAGACTCGCGAGTCAATTGTTTCCTCATGGATGTGCTCACTCCACATACATACTTCGCCCCCCAGAATCAGCTTCTGCTGCTCCGGCGTCAGCTTCGTATCCGCAGGAATCGGATCCGCCAGAAACATCATCTCGTTGGTCTTCTGCGCGTCAAGATAATAAGGCGCTGAAAGAATTCCTGTGTAACCCTGCGTCGCGCCTTCTGAGAGCGACTTATCGCCGCGCCAGCTCTGAATCATGATGTCCTTCGGCAACGACGGCTGAAGTATTTCATCCCAGCCCATCATCTTCTTGCCGTGCTTGCTCAGAATCGGCAACAGGCGCCGGTTGAAGTACGCCTGCAGCTCTTCCGGCGTCTTGAAGCCCTGCTTATCCATGAACGCCTTGATGCGCGGATTTTCGAGCCAACCCTTGCCCTTCGTTTCATCGCCGCCAATATGGAAGTAAGCATCGGGAAAGATCGCGCCCATCTCGCCAATAAATCCATCGAGAAACTTGAAGGTCTTCTCATTGCTCGGATCCAGCTCCGCCTGCGGAATGCCGAAGGTTTGCGGCATCGCCTTGATGTCCTCGCCCGCGCCAATCTCCGGATACGCCAGCAGCCAGCTTGACGTGTGCCCTGGAATATCGAACTCCGGCACCACGCGAATGCCGCGCTCGCGTGCATAAGCCACGATATGCCGCATCTCATCCTGCGTATAGAACATGCCGTCTGAGGCCACCTGCGTGAACTTCGGATACAGCTTGCTCTCCGCGCGGAAGCCCTGGTCGTCACTCAGATGCCAGTGAAAAACATTCAGCTTCGCAATCGCCATCGCATCGAGCGTCCGCTCAATCACCGGGATCGGCTCAAAGTGCCGGCTCACATCCAGCATGTAACCACGCCACTGAAAGCGCGGAGCATCGTCAATCGTCACCGCAGGCATCCAGCAGCCCGTGCCGGATGTCTCCACCAGTTGCAGAAATGTCTCAAGCCCATGCATTGCGCCCACGTCGGTCGCCGCGCTCAACTCTACGCCCGTTGAAGTCACCGTCAGCTTGTAGCTCTCGTCTTCATTCAGCCCCTGCACCGCGCCACCCGGGCCAGCAACTTTCACGGAAAGGACCGGTGCAGAACCCGAACCATTCGTAAACTGCGCCCGGCGAATTCCTCCGCATTGGCGATCGAGCCGCACCAGAAAACGATCCAGCGCACCACTGAGCCGCTCATCGCCCTTGCCTGCAATACCCGCATAGAAGTGGTCGTCCAGCATCAGCTTGCCAGTACCAGCCTCAATAGACCGCGGCAGCGGCATCACATGCAGCGTAGAAGCCTGGCTATGCAAAAAATCCGCGGAAAAAGCGAGCAGAGAAGCGAGAACAGCAGCCGAAAGCGAAAATCGGCGAGGCGCAGGACACATATTTCGGAGCATGTATTCCTCTGATGCGGCAGAAGTTGCCAGATTTTTGCGTGCAGAAATCCTCCAAAGCATAGCAGGCCGAAAAAAAACATTGCAATTGGTGCTTGACGACGTACACTATGTGACATACAGTAGTTGAAGTACAGTATGCGAGACACAGTACGGCGGTTGAACCGGAACCAGCCGGTGCTCAAAGGAAAGGATGGCAAATATGATCCCCATGAATGAAGCGAGAACTGACACAAGCGACCTCAAGGACGCAATCAAGGAATGGTTTGAAGCCTTAACAGGAGCAATCGCCCATGCCGGAGCATGCCATTCAACCCCTCACAACTGGCAGAACGCGCAGCCATCGACCGCTCCCCTCATCCATCCGCGCGATGTTGAGCTCGGGCTATTCATACTCCGGCTATTGTTGGTAGGCGGCATGGCCTTCGGCGCGCTTTACCTGGCCCAGTCAGTTAACTGGCTCAACGTCGGAGTGAATCTTCTACTCAAAGCAACGGGCTCGCTCTGAGTTTCCAGGGAAAGGCACAGTATGACCGTCGCCGAAAACACGCTTGAAAATCTTCGCCTTGAGCTTCGCCGCGGTTGCCTGGTACTCGCAGTTCTGGCCCAGCTCCGGCAGGAGCACTACGGATATACCCTTCGCAAGGCTCTGGCCACGCGCGGCATGGAGATCGAAGAAAGCACGCTCTACCCGCTCCTGCGCCGCCTTGAATCCCAGGGCCTGCTCACCAGCCAGTGGCGCGAGGAGGACAAGCGCAACAAGCGCTTCTATCGCCTTTCGCCTGGGGGCGAAACCATTCTCACCACGCTGCTCGAAGAGTGGCATACCATGAACGCCGCTATTGAACGCATTGTTTAGTTCCGCGCGGGACGTCCGAACGAAAAACGAAACCGTGGAAAGGAAGCACAATATGGATCTCCTCGAACGTTATCTCCAGGCAGTCCGCAAATATCTTCCCTGGACTCTCTCTCGCGCTCGCCAGGACGACATCATCGCCGAGTTGTGCGCCAACTACGAGTCGCAGCTTGAAGAGCGTGAAGGCGATTTAGGCCGCAACCTTACCGAAGGCGAAATGATCGACTGGCTCAGGCAGCTTGGCAATCCCATGCAGATCGCCGGCCGCTACCAGCCCGTGCAATACCTCATCGGCCCCACGCTCTTTCCCATGTATCTCTATGTGCTGCGCCTCGCCGCTTTCTGGGCGCTCGTCATCGGCATCGGGGTCAATGTGATTCTGGTCTGGACCGGTGTCCCCAGCTCCGGAACCATCGGCGAGGCAATCTTCGCGCGCGGCCCAGCCGCAGTCTTCAGTGCCGCCACATGGGTCACGCTGGTCTTCGCCGCGCTCGAATTTCTATTCGCGCACTATCCGAACCTGCTGCCACGCATGGATGGAATCAACATCGACTGGAGCCCCAGTAAACTCCCGTCGCTCGAGCCAACTCGCACAACAGGCCGCAAGCAGCCCACCTTTGCCAAGTTCACCGCGCAGGTTATTTTCGAATGGCTCTTCCTCGGCTGGCTGCTGCTGGTGCCCAAGTACCCGTTCCTGATGTTCGGTCCAGGCGCATGGTACGCCCAACTCGGCCCGTTCAAAATAGCGTCCATCTTATGGACCTTCTACCGGGTCGTCGTCGCGTTCAACTTCGCGCAGGTCTTGTGGAACACCATGGATTGGACAAGGGGCGCATGGCGCAAGCCCTCTATACTCAAGCCGCTATTCTTCAAGGCAGGCGGCCTGCTCACCATCGGAGTGCTGCTCACCGCGCACAACCACACCTTCGTCTATCTCAAGAACCCGGCCGCGAGTGAAGCAGCAAAATACACCGCCATGCTAGACCAGCTCAACCCATCGCTTTATCTGGGAATGCAGGTTGTCTTCCTGATCGTGGCCATCCAGTTCGCCTGGGAGCTATACCGGGCGTTCCTCGAATCCCGAATTCGCAGCTAGAACACCTCGTTACCCATATTCGGCAGATGCTTCAACAATCCCAGCTCTCCCGCTACACGCTCCAGCTTGTAGCGGGTCTGAGGATCGGGAGGTACCAACGGGAGCCGCACCGTATCGTTTGCCTTGCCCATCAGGTTTAGCACAGTCTTCACCGGCCCAGGGTTTGAATCCCAGAAGTTGGCCTCAAAGAGCCGTGTATAGCGCCGCTCAATCTCCCGCGCCTGCGTCCAGTCATTCATCAGCGCCGAGCGCACCATCCTGCCCACCTCAGCCGGAACTTCATTGGACGCTACGCTGATCAACCCATGCGCACCAGCCGCAATCGAGGCCAGCGCCAGGTCGTCCTCGCCGCTGAAGATCCTGAATCCGCGCGGCAGCAGATGCGCCAGTTGCGTAATCTGCGCCACCTTGCCGCTCGATTCCTTAATCGCCTGAATATTCGGCGCATCCCCCGCGAGCCGCGCCACCGTTTGCGGCTCCAGGTTCGCCGCCGTGCGTCCCGGCACGTTGTAGAGAATCACAGGCAGCGGATCAACAGCCCGAGCCAGCGCCAGAAAATGCTGATACTGCCCCTCCTGCGAGGGCTTGTTGTAATACGGGCTCGCGGAAAGAACTCCGCTCAACCCCTGTACCTGCCGAAATCTATCGGCCAGCCGCAACAAGGTGCGCGTCGAGTTATGTGAGCAGCCTGCCCACACAGGCACACGTCCCCGTACTGCATCCACAACAATACTCACTACATGCAGCAGCTCATCCTCGTCCAGCGTCGCCGCCTCGCCCGTCGATCCGCAGGCCACAAGGAAATCAATCCCGGAGTCCACCTGCCAATCCACCAGCGCCCGAAGCGCCTCTTCATCCACTGAACCATCCACCCGAAAGGGCGTAACGAGTGCGGTACCGCAACCTGTAGTTTCCATAACAGCCCAGTTTATAACGCGCAGCATGACGACCCTGTGAATCGCTATTGTCCTACGACTGAGCTGCTAGAAAAACCAGAAATAGGACTATAAAAACGCAAATCGCCGCTCTGTTTTTTGAATCTATTAAGCGTCGATCGCCTGAGAGCGGTCCTGAAGATCGTTCACAAACATCATCAATTGTTCGCCTTGCCATATAACGTCAACGGTTCGGTTTCCCTGAGGCGGGGCAACCGGTATTTCGATAACGTTCCCTGCTGGAATTGATCGGGCGCAGCCCGTCTCAATAAGCACACCTAACGTGGGCTTCACGAGTCGGCGCCTTCCAATCATAAGCATCGTTCTCCGATCAGACAGGAACGGTGGCATTTTTCAGATCTTCGGTGAACATTAGCAGCTTGCGGCCATTCCAGATGACCTCCATCAGCCTGTCACCGTTAAACTTCTTGGCGGTTAGGTCGAGTATAGTGCCGGAAGGAACGGTGACAGCCTCATGGCCATCATTTCCGGCAAACATCGCGAGCAGAGGATTGTTTAGACGATGGTGGCCAAGCATGGCACGCCTCTTTCTTCATCCGTTGAAAGAGGAGCACGGCGCTTTGCAAGGGCGGCTCTAAGAATCGAATGTACTTTTACTATACGCTTCGTTGTATTTCAGTGAATGTGCCACTCAGTAACGCAGTCGCAAGACAGCCTTGTGAATCGCCCAACCGCGAGCCAGACACGTGACTGCTACCCTTGCACCATGAAGAAGCCCGCCATCATTCTTCTCACCGCACTTCTATTCGCCGGATTCTCCCACGCCGCAAAAGAGGAGCCCGTGGACATCATCGCCAGCCACTTCGTGAGCCTCACCACTTCGCACGGCTCCGGCCAGCTTCCCATGGATCTTTCTCTCGACTGGGACAAGCCACAGCCACAGGTCACACGCGCGGTGATCCTCTTTCACGGCAAAGGCCGCGACGTGGACGGCTATTATCGCGCCCTGCGCAAAGCAGCAGAGCAAGCCGGAGGCAGCGCAGATTCAACGTCCATCTTGATTGCCCCTCAGTTTCTGAACGAAGAAGACGCCAAAGCCCATCACCTGCCGAACACCATTCTGCGCTGGTCTGAAGGCACATGGGAGTCGGGCCGCGAAGCCACCGGCCCCGCCGCCATCAGCGCCTATGAGGTCATTGACGCGCTCGTCGCCCACTTCGCAGATAGCAAACTCTATCCCAACCTGCAAAGCATCGTCCTCGCCGGCCACTCCGGCGGCGGCCAGGCCATGCAGCGCTACGCCATCGTCGGCCACGCGGAGCAAATGGCAGGCGCCGGCATCCACGTCCGCTATGTCATCGCCAATCCATCGTCCTATATGTACTTCACAGATGATCGTCCCGTCTTCAGCGGAAACATCGTGCGTTACATGCCGGGAAGCGAAGCAGCCTGCCACAATTTCAACCATTGGAAGTTCGGGCCGCTCGACATTCGCGAAGAATATGTGCGCTCCAGCGCGGAGCCCGGCTGGCAGGCTCTCGAAGACGCCTTCGTTCACAAAGATGTGACCTACCTGCTCGGAACCGCCGACGTCGATCCTCACGAGAAGGACCTCGACGTAACCTGCGCCGGAGAGATGCAGGGACCATATCGACTTCTACGCGGCCGCGCATACTACGCATGGCTTCACATGCGCCACAAAACCGAGTGGAACCAACGCCTCTGGTTCGTTCCGGA